>NZ_JAMZEE010000042.1:0-37846 GCF_024704895.1 Bacteroides muris (ex Fokt et al. 2023)
CCTATTTTATTATACTAAATATTATTTACTAACTCATTTGTTTTCAACGGATTAACTGTAATTTTAACGAAGTATTAAATATTGAAATATAAAATTATAGAACTTCGTAAGTTAACGTAAGAAATGCGTACTCACTTTTCTGCTCATCATCATAGGATTTGACGATACGAAGTTCCTTTGAATGGAAAGTTTTTCTTCCATCTCCTTCACCTTTCTTCTCTATTCCCTTGTTCATCGGCTTTTCAGGTAAAACATCTTTTCGTCCTTTGATTTTGAAGAGATTCACATTATTACTCAAGTTTTGCAAGTTCGGGGAGTTATCGGGAGTTACCACTGATTTTTCAGCTATCTATTTGCAGGTCTAAATATTTATCCCTAAATTTGTGTCAGTGAAATTAAAACATTATGTAATTATGCCAACGCTATTTGAACTTTTTGGTATTCGATTTTATTTCTATTCTGAAGAACATTTGCCTATTCATGTTCATATAGTAAATGGTGATGGCAAGGCAAAGGTCAATGTTTATCCCGAAATAGAACTTGTATCAAATAATGGCATAAAGCCAAAGGACTTAAAAAAAGCGTTGGTGATTATTGAAACATATCAAGATGATATAATTGGCGCTTGGAAAAAATATCACGGAGAATAATTAATAAAACTGAAAGTTATGGATATAATAAAAGACATTTGGTTTGATGCAAGTCGCATTTATATGAAAACGGATGCTGGAAAAACTTTCAGCCGTCCGTTAGAAGCATTTCCTTTACTGAAAGAAGCAAGTGATAAAGACCGTCTTAATTTCAAGATAGGAAAGTTTGGTGATGATGTTCGTTGGGAATCATTGGATGAAGATATTCATATTTCCAGCTTCTTTGAGATTGTGGAACCTGATTATGAAAATGAAATAGCTGCCATATTTAAACGTTTCCCTCAACTGAACGTATCAGAAGTAGCACGGAGCATAGGAATTAATAAAAGTCTTCTTTCTAAATATATTTATGGCATTAAAAAGCCAAGTACCCAGAGAAAAATGCAAATAAAAGAAGCATTGCATGTATTGGGAGAAGAATTAATAGCAGTCTAACAGCCTCGACAACTCCTTCTAACTCATAGAATTCGTAACAGTTCCGGTTGACTGTACAAGTGAACGACTCCGGTTGGCCGAGTGAACGACCCGGGTCGGCCGAACGAGCAACAAAGGTTGTTCAATCGAACGCCCCGGGTCGTTCACTTATAAAGAAGTCTTTCCAAGGCGAACCACCAAACGACAAGCGCCTTCAATCACCATGAACTGCAATCCGGCAAATCCTTATCAGAAAGCAATATTGCATAATTCCCCCCCCAAAAAAACGGTTTCACCGGAAAAACCGATGAACAAGGGGATAGAGAAGAAAGGTGAAAGAGGTGGAAGCCCAAAAACAAGAAGCTACACCAGCTTGCAAATGTCTTCCACAATCTGCGGAACCGTCAACCGGTTCTTCTTCAACTGCTCTTCCACATCGTAACGGTCGATAAACTCTTTCTTCACACCATAATTCAGCACCTTCATATCCGACGGACCGTAGTAGCGGGCAATCTTCTCGCCAAAGCCCCCGTCCAGCACGCCGTCTTCAAGAGTGATGACCAGTGTATGGTCCTGCTTCAGGTCGTCAAGCAAGGCCTTGTCCACACCCGTGATGTAGCGGGGATTGACAAGCGTGGCATCCACTCCTTTTTCTTCTTTCAGCCGTGCAGCCACGGCTTCGCCCAACTGATAGAAAGAGCCCAGTCCCAATATGGCAACCTTCTCTCCACGATGGGACACCTCGTAACGGTTCAGCGTCTTGCCGTAATCCTTCTCCGGCTCCATCTCCCTGCGGATAACCCCGTTGGCCGGCACGCGGATGGCAACCGGATGTTCCGTCTGACGGATGCCCCACTCCAGCATTGCCATGTACTCCTCACGACAAGTAGGTGCCAGATAAACCATATTCGGAATATTGCCGATGACCGGAATATCGAAAAGACAAAGATGGGTAACGTCGTTCATACTCGACAAGCTTCCCCAGAAGACAAGAATCAATGCAGGATTATTGTTGATGCAGAGGTCTTGCGACAACTGGTCGTAGGCGCGCTGGATAAAGGTGCTGTAGACCCCGAATACCGGTTTTCCACCTCCGGCAGCAATGGCAGAAGCCATGGCAACAGCCTGCTCTTCGGCAATGCCCATATCGATAAACTGGCGCCCTGCCTCCTTGCGTCGCTCCGGTGTAAAGCCGAATACCGTGGGTGTACCTGCGGTGATACCCACCACAGTCGGGTCTTTCTTCATCTCCTGCAACAGATAATCGGCAGTAAGGTCGGCATAGTCTTCACCCTCCCCAGGCTCACCGGTCAGATTGCCGGTATTAAGGTCGAACGGAGCACTGTAATGAAAACGTTCTTTCTGCTCTTCCGCCAATTTGTATCCTTTGCCTTTCAAGGTATTGATATGTACCACAACCGGATGATTCACGTCCTTCACTGTGCGGAAAGCCTCTATCAGCTGTTCCACGTCATTACCGTCTTTCACATAGAGATAATCATATCCCATTGCCTTAAAATAGTTGCAGGGAGCCTGACCGTCCGTTTCGCGCAGCTGTTGCAGATTGCGGTATAGTCCGCCATGATTCTCGGCAATGGACATCTGGTTATCGTTGACAATGACGATGAAGTTCGTGCCCAGTTCGGCACCTACATTCAATCCTTCGAAGGCTTCACCGCCACTCAGCGAGCCATCGCCAATGACGGCAATCACATTGCCCGTCTCTCCCTTCAGGTCACGCGCCTTGGCAAGCCCGCTTGCCAGACTGACGGAGGTAGAGGTATGCCCGATGACGAAAAAGTCATGCTCGCTTTCCGACGGTTCGGAGTATCCGGAGACTTCGTCATATTCGTCCGCATTCATAAACGCTGCGCGGCGGCCTGTCAGTATCTTATGGGCATAGCTCTGATGGGATACGTCATAGACAATCTTGTCCGTTGGTGAATCGAACACGTAATGCAGGGCTATGGTGGCTTCTACCATCCCCAGGTTGGGTCCTACGTGTCCTCCGTAGGAGCTTAGTTTGTTCAACAACACCCGGCGGATTTCTCCGCTCAATTCATTCAGTTCACCGACTGATAATTTTTTCACGTCAGCAGGGGAATTTACTTTTTCGATATACATATTCTATAATAACATTTTAAGTAGCGATGCTTGTTTATCCGATGCCGCCCGTCGTGCAAGCCTCATCCGGACGTTGCAAAAGTACAGAAGAAACGGGAACGGAAAGGTAGATAAATTACCGGTTTTACTACCTTTTTTACAGATATAGAGCCAACTGATATTTGCGCAAAACCCCTCAATTTGTGCATTTTTCCTTTCAAATTCTTGCCAAACCCAACTCTTTCCGTAAATTTGCAGGCTGATAATGAGTTAACCGGACAATTTCAGTAGCAGGGCTTTCCCTTCACTACTCCTATTTCTCCCGGCACTGACATACAGAAAAATACTAATACTAATAATTAATAGCATGAGTTTGAAAATTGTTGTATTGGCAAAACAAGTTCCCGACACACGCAACGTCGGGAAAGATGCCATGAAAGCCGACGGAACCATCAACCGCGCGGCACTCCCTGCCATCTTCAACCCCGAAGACCTGAACGCTCTTGAACAGGCTCTCCGACTGAAAGATGAACATCCGGGCTCCACCGTTACCATCCTGACCATGGGACCGGGACGTGCAGCCGAAGTTATTCGTGAAGGACTTTACCGTGGTGCCGACAACGGCTATCTGCTGACCGACCGCGCCTTTGCAGGTGCAGATACGCTTGCCACTTCGTATGCCCTTGCCACAGCCATCAAGAAGATAGGCGACTATGACGTCATCATCGGCGGACGCCAGGCCATCGACGGTGATACCGCCCAAGTAGGCCCACAGGTTGCCGAAAAGCTGGGGCTGACGCAAGTGACCTACGCAGAAGAGATTCTGAACGTGGACAAAGCCGCCAAGAAGATTACCGTGAAACGTCATATCGACGGTGGCGTAGAAACCGTCGAGGCTCCTCTGCCCATCGTCATCACCGTAAACGGAAGTGCCGCTCCCTGCCGCCCGCGCAATGCCAAACTGGTACAGAAGTACAAACGCGCACTCGGTGCTCAGGAAAAAGCCGCCATCACCAAGGAAGGCGCCGAGCTTGCCTACGCCGACCTCTACGAGAAATATCCCTATCTGAACATCACGGAATGGAGCGTTGCCGACGTGAACGGTGACCTTGCACAATGTGGTCTGAGCGGTTCGCCCACAAAGGTAAAGACCATTCAGAACATCTCATTCCAGGCCAAAGAAAGCAAGACGCTGACGGGCAGCGACAAGGATGTGGAAGATTTGATTGTTGAACTGTTAGCCAATCATACGATAGGGTAAATGACAAGCTACAAGTGACAAGCTACAAGTTGCCCCGACTCTGAACAGAACTTGTAACTCGTAGCCCGTAGCTAAAAACTTAAAAGATATGAATAACGTATTTGTATATTTAGAGATAGAAGGCACAACGGTTGCCGACGTCAGTCTCGAACTCTTGACCAAAGGTCGTAAATTAGCCAACCAGTTGGGCTGCCAACTGGAAGCAGTTGCTGCCGGAAGCAATCTGGCAGGCATTGAAAAGCAAGTATTGCCCTACGGAGTAGACAAACTCCACGTATTCGACGCTCCGGGCTTGTTCCCCTATACCTCTCTTCCCCACTCCTCTGTCCTTATCAACCTGTTCAAGGAAGAAAAGCCGCAAATCTGCCTGATGGGTGCCACCGTTATCGGTCGCGACCTCGGCCCGCGCGTTTCTTCTGCTTTGACCAGCGGACTGACCGCCGACTGTACCTCACTGGAAATCGGCAACCACGAAGACAAGAAGGAAGGCAAGGTTTACGAGAACCTGCTGTATCAAATCCGTCCCGCATTCGGCGGCAACATCGTTGCCACGATTGTGAATCCCGAGCACCGTCCGCAGATGGCAACCGTTCGCGAAGGTGTGATGAAGAAAGAGATACTGGACGCTGACTATAAGGGCGAAGTCATCAACCACGACGTTGCCAACTACGTGCCCGAGACGGATTATGTGGTAAAAGTCATCGACCGCCACGTAGAAAAGGCAAAACACAATCTGAAAGGCGCTCCCATCGTGATTGCTGGCGGCTACGGCATGGGAAGCAAGGAAGGTTTTGACATGTTGTTCGAGCTTGCCAAAGAACTCCATGCAGAGGTAGGCGCCAGCCGTGCTGCCGTCGATGCCGGTTATGCCGACCATGACCGCCAGATTGGCCAGACCGGTGTCACTGTCCGCCCCAAACTGTATATTGCTTGCGGCATCAGCGGACAAATCCAGCACATTGCCGGTATGCAGGAAAGTGGTATTATCATCTCCATCAACAACGACGAGAACGCTCCCATCAATACGATTGCCGACTACGTCATCAACGGTACGGTGGAAGAGGTTATCCCGAAGATGATAAAATATTATAAATCACACAGTAAATAACAATAAAGGTAATCATGAAAGGGCTGATTCTTATATTTGTTCTTCTTTCAGGTATATCTTCCGCTATCGCTCAAGAAAAGCTCTGGTTGGACAAGAATTACCAATGGACGGACGACTCCATCCAGGCAGTCAAGTATGCTCTTGTTTCCAAGATAAACAAGAAGTGCATCAAGGTGGAAGAGTATGCTTTGGAAGGACAAAAGAAGGATGTCTGGCATTTCTCCGAATACAAAAGCAATCCCCGCAAAAGGATAAGGGAAGGCCTGCATACATCATTCTATGCAAATGGCAAGGACAGCCTGACAGAAGTATATAGAGACAACCGCCTGGAGGGGCAGACCATGGTGTATTATCCCGACGGTGCCATACATCTGGCCCGGAGCTACAGCGATGGTAAACTTGACGGAACACTCCTGCAGTACTATCCCGACGGGAAACTCCGTAGAGAGGAACACTATTCAGAGAATCAGTGTACCGGTGGAAAGATGTTCGACGAGCACGGAACTGAAATGGAACATCAGCCGTATTTCATGTTTCCATCCTTCCCCGGTGGAATAGAGAACCTCATGAAACTGGTGGCCAATGTTACCAAATATCCGGAAGACGCCTGGAAGCAAAAGGCAGAAGGAAGGGTAATCCTACGATTCGTTGTAGACGAAGAAGGCAAGATGACCCATCCCCAAATTCTCCAGTCCGTGCGCTATGACATCGACAAAGAAGCCATACGCGCTTTCGAGGCCATTGCCGACGTCTACCGCTGGTCGCCCGGCTATCAGGACGGAGAGGCCAAGCGAGTGAAATTCACCATACCCCTATACTTCAGAATACCTAAATAACCAAGAAATTATGGCAAATTTTTATACCGAAGTTCCCGAATTGAAGTATCATCTGAACAACTCGATGATGGAACGTATCTGCGAACTGAAAGAACGCGGTTACCAAGACAAAGACAAGTATGACTATGCCCCGCAGGACTATGCGGACGCTATGGACTCTTTTGACAAGGTACTTGAAATCACCGGAGAGATTACCGGAGAGATCATCGCTCCCAATGCCGAGGGCGTGGACGAAGAAGGTCCCCACTGCGCCAACGGCCGTGTGGAATATGCCAGCGGCACCAAGCAGAACCTCGACGCCATGGTAAAAGCCGGATTGAACGGTATGACCATGCCGCGCCGTTTCGGTGGCTTGAACTTCCCGATTACTCCGTACACCATGTGTGCGGAAATCGTTGCTGCAGCCGATGCCGGTTTCGGCAACATCTGGTCACTGCAAGATTGCATCGAAACGCTCTACGAATTCGGCAACGAAGACCAGCACAGCCGTTTCATCCCGCGCATCTGCGCCGGAGAGACCATGTCTATGGACTTGACAGAGCCGGATGCCGGTTCCGACTTGCAGAGCGTAATGCTGAAAGCTACATACGACGAGGCCAACAACTGCTGGCGTCTGAACGGTGTGAAGCGTTTCATCACCAACGGTGACGCCAATCTCCACCTCGTACTGGCCCGTTCGGAAGAAGGAACGAAGGACGGACGCGGCTTGTCCATGTTCATCTACGACAAGAATGAAGGCGGTGTAGACGTGCGCCGCATCGAGAACAAACTGGGTATCCACGGTTCTCCCACTTGCGAGCTGGTTTACAAGAATGCAAAAGCAGAACTTTGCGGCGACCGCAAGCTCGGTCTGATCAAATACGTCATGGCTTTGATGAACGGCGCCCGTCTGGGTATTGCCGCACAGTCGGTAGGTCTTTCACAAGCTGCCTACAACGAAGGTCTGGCTTATGCCAAAGACCGCAAGCAGTTCGGCAAGGCCATCATCGAGTTCCCGGCTGTATATGACATGTTGGCTATTATGAAAGCCAAGTTGAATGCAGGACGCTCCTTGCTGTACCAGACTTCCCGCTACGTAGACATCTACAAAGCATTGGACGACATTGCCCGCGAACGCAAGCTGACTCCGGAAGAACGCCAGGAACAAAAGAAGTATGCCAAACTGGCCGATGCTTTCACTCCGCTGGCAAAAGGTATGAACTCTGAATATGCCAATCAGAATGCTTACGACAGCATCCAGATTCACGGCGGTTCGGGCTTCATGCTGGAGTATGCTTGCCAACGTATCTATCGTGATGCACGTATCACTTCTATCTACGAAGGTACTACTCAGTTGCAGACTGTAGCTGCCATCCGCTATGTGACCAACGGTTCGTATGCCGCTACCCTGCGCGATTACGAACAAGTGCCATGCAGCGAAGAGATGCAGCCGCTGATGGACCGCATCAAGGAAATGGCCAATAAGTTCGAAGCCTGCACCAATGCGGTGAAAGAGGCACAGAACCAAGAATTACTGGACTTCGTGGCACGTCGTCTCTACGAAATGGCTGCGGTATGTATCATGTCGCACCTGATTATTCAAGATGCTACAAGAGCTCCTGAATTGTTTGCCAAGTCTGCCCTTGTATATGTGAACTATGCAGAAGCTGAAGTAGAAAAGCACTTCAACTTTATCCGCAAGTTCAAGGCAGAAGAACTGGAAAGCTATCGCTAACCGTCCATTCTAAATTAAGCCCTTGATTTATCTGTTTTCTTCAAAAGGATATTCAGATAAATCAAGGGCTTAATTTTTGGAAACCAAACCACAGCTGTACTTATGCACCAACAACCTTAAAATTTTCCTTTGACATTTCAAAAAAGATGCGTGATTTGTAGATGTGCCGATTCCGTATCTATCGCTGATATAGCGGACATTAATTCGCATTGCAGTGCATCTAAACTCTGCAATGAGTATGTACCAGCAAGTTCTTTGTGATTTTTACCGCATTTCGGCTTGCTATTGGCAAATAACAAAATAATGATTATCCGCATTCCTTCCCCCCAATCAGTTATTTGCATGCTTCATCCTTATTCTTTCCCCGTTTCAGCCAACCTCGTCCCCATAGTAATATATCATTAAAGACCTTTCAATATCATATTAGCCTATGTTGCCTGCCCAACAGACTTATACACATATTCTGCTTCCCTGCAGCACTGATATGCCGCAATGTGGAAGAGTGGCAGGGAGGAATATTACGGAGATAATCATAAGATTTATCAGAAACCTCCGAAGACTTTCAATCTGCTGCGCAAAAATACATCTGAGTTTTGTTTTTAAATGACATAAAACAAAAAAACAAGCCTATGTGTTCTTAAGAGTACTAAAATACGTAAACGAAAAATAAAAAGAATATTCAACCCGTGTAAACATATGAATAGCAACAGCTTATCATTTCCAAGTTTATCATTTAACGTCTCGTTAAATCTAAAATATTGTAAACAACGCATAATACTATCTAATTATCCATGCTAAATCTTCCTAAAACTAATAGAAACCGCTTTATTTGTAGCGATTAAAACCAAGTTAATATAAAAGCACCAACCTTAAATAGAAAATACGATTTATGAAAAGTAATTATTGGCTCCTAATAGTGATAGTTACCTTTATCGCCGCGTTACCGTGTAAAGCAGACGAATGGATTAGAATCAACCAGCTCGGTTATCTGCCTCAATCCATTAAAGTGGGAGTATTCATGAGCGAAGAAGGAACTCGTGTGGATAGTTATACATTGGTCGATGCCTTCACGGGCAAGACAGTACAAACTTTCAATGCACCTAAACCCACCGGCAAACTGGGTGGAATGAAAAGTACCTACCGCTTGGACTTCAGTAACTTTACAGAACCGGGAACTTATTACCTGAAAGCAGGCAAAACCGTTTCCCCCCGCTTCCCCATCAATACACACGTTTACAACGGCACAGCGGATTTCCTTCTAAACTACATGCGCCAGCAACGCTGCGGTTACAATCCTTTCCTGAAAGACAGTTGCCACATACACGACGGCTACATAGTATATCATCCTACCAAAACCGGACAACATATAGATGTCCGCGGAGGATGGCACGATGCTACGGACTATCTGCAATACACCACCACCTCTGCCAATGCCATCTATCAGATGATGTTCGCTTATCAGGAAAACCCCGAATCTTTCGGTGATGCGTATGATGCAGCCGGCCTTCCCGGTGCCAACGGTATCCCGGACATTGTGGACGAAATCAAATGGGGATTGGACTGGCTGAACCGTATGAATCCGGCTCCGGGCGAGCTGTACAACCAGATAGCCGACGACCGTGACCATGCCGGAATGCGCCTCCCCAACAAAGACCTGGTGGATTACGGCTACGGACCGGGCAAGGGACGTCCCGTTTACTTTTGCAGTGGCGAACCGCAAGTACGCGGAAAATTCAGGAACGCAACGACCGGAGTGGCAAGCACTGCCGGAAAATTTGCCTCCTGCTTCGCCTTAGGTGCCAAAATACTGAAAGGCTACTATCCCGAATTTGCAGCAGAAATCGAAGCCAAGGCCGATGCCGCCTATCAAGAAGGAGTCAAGAAACCGGGAGCATGCCAGACTGCCTCTGTCTTGTCTCCCTACATTTACGAAGAGGACAACTGGGTGGACGATATGGAACTGGGTGCCATGGAGCTGTACAAAGCCACCGGCGACAACAAATATCTGGCTCAAGCCCTTGAATACGGACGCTGCGAACCAGTGACTCCCTGGATGGGCGCCGACAGCGCACGCCACTACCAATGGTATCCGTTCATGAACATGGGCCACTACCATCTTGCCAAAGTAGACAACAGCCGCATCAGCAAGGAATTTATCCGCAACATGCGTACGGGTATCGAACGCACATACGAGAAAGCGGTAGAAAACCCCTTCTTGCACGGTATACCCTACATCTGGTGTTCCAACAACCTGACTACCGCTATGCTGACCCAATGCCGGCTGTACCGTGAAACCACCGGCGATGGCACGTACGCCGAAATGGAAGCCTCCTTGCGCGACTGGCTGTTCGGCTGTAACCCTTGGGGAACCAGCATGATTGTGGAACTTCCCCTTTACGGAGACTATCCCTCGCAACCCCACTCCTCACTGCTGAATGCAGGCGTGGGCAATACTACTGGCGGACTGGTGGACGGTCCTGTCTATCGTACCATCTTTGAAAACCTGCGCGGCGTCAACATGACAGGAATTCCCGGAACTCCCGGACAAGACTACGAACGCTTCCAACCGGACCTGATGGTATATCACGACGCTCTCCACGACTATTCTACCAATGAGCCTACCATGGACGGAACCGCCTGCCTCACGTACTACCTCTCTGCCATGCAGAAGGATGGGATGAAGCAAGCCGGTATCCCAAATGACAAGAATGTATATGTGGACGGAGGAATCATCCGCACCGACCCTTCGAAAAAGCAAATCACCCTCGTATTCACTGCCGCCGACAAAGCAGACGGTGCCGATGCCATCATCAGTACCTTGAAGAAGCATGGCATCAAAGGCGGTTTCTTCTTTACCGGAGAGTTCTACGAGCTCTATCCCGATGTAGTGAAACGCCTGCTCGACGAAGGGCATTTTGTAGGCAGCCACAGTTACGGACATTTGTTGTACATGCCTTGGGAAGACCGTGATTCTCTGCTGGTCACCCGCGAAGAGTTTGAGAACGACATCATGAAAAGCTACGAGACCCTCCGCAAGGCAGGCATCGAATACAAGGACGCTCCCGTCTATATTCCTCCTTACGAATACTATAACAGAGAAATATCCGCCTGGGCAAAGAACATGGGAATCCAAGTTATCAATTATACCCCCGGCACCATGAGCAATGCCGACTACACCACTCCGGACATGGGACAGAAGTACCGAAGCAGCAAGTTCATCTACGACAAAATTATGGAGGTGGAAAAAAAGAAAGGTCTGAACGGGCATCTGATGCTGATACACTTCGGAACGGACGACCGCCGCACGGACAAGTTCTACAATGGTTATCTGGACAAGATGATTAAGACGCTGAAACAAAAAGGCTACACATTTGTACCGGTCTGCGAGGCTGTCGGTATATAAACATACTCTAACAAAGATTTATTGGAAAGGTTAGTTAAAAAGGTTATCATGCAAAGGTATTTAAGGTAAATATTCAATCGGTTTGTTTTCAGTAGACCTTCCCCTACCCCCAAAAGGGGAAAGTTTCAAAGTAAGCTCCCAGCCTGTGAAGGTCGGGAGCTTTTACATATTTCAGAGAAGCCTTTTTACCGATTGCAACAGTTGCTCAATATCCTCTTCCGTAGTATCAAAAGAGGTCACAAAACGAATTTCGTGGATGGCCTCATCCCAGAAGTAGAAAAAATAGTCCTTCAACAGTTCGTCAATCACCGGACGGGGCATCGTAAGGAAAAGCTGGTTACTTTCCACCTTCTGCGTAAAATGCACACCTGGTAACCCCTTCAATCCGGCATAAAGAATCTTAGCCATACGGTTGGCATGCGCGGCATTTCTCAGCCAAAGGCTGTCCGTCAGGTAAGCAGTGAACTGGCAGGACAGATAGCGAAGTTTGGATGCGAGCTGTGCCGACTGCTTACGCACAAAACAAGCTTCCTTCTTCAAGGCTGGATTAAAGACAATCACACTCTCTCCCAGCATCAGTCCGTTCTTCGTACCGCCGAAGCTAAGGATATCTATTCCGCAATCCACTGTCAGCTCCCTAAAACCAAGATTCAGGGCTGCACAAGCATTTGCCAGACGGGCCCCGTCCATGTGGACATACATGCTATGCCGATGAGCCAAATCCGTCAAAGCCCGTAGCTCGTCCGGCTTATAGACAGTGCCCAACTCCGAACATTGCGAAATATAAATGGCTCCGGGCTGCGAATGATGCTGCTCACCGAAATGACACAGATAAGGACGGACTAAATCAGGGGTCAACTTGCCATCAGGGGTAGCAACAGGACGAATCTGACAGCCTGTCATGCGGGCAGGAGCACCACATTCGTCCACATAGATATGTGCAGTCTCTGCACAAATGATAGAGTTATAAGGACGGGTACACAGTTGCAAAGCCACTGCATTACTGCCCGTACCGTTGAATACAAACAACGGTTCGCAATCCGGCGTAAACGCTTCCCTCATTTTACGGACAGCCTCCTCTGTCCAAGGGTCATCCCCATAACCAACAGCATGGTCACGGTTGGCCCGGTCCAGCGCCTCCATTACCTGCGGATGTACGCCTGAATTATTGTCTGAAGCAAAACTTCTCATACTCATTCTGTTTTTGTTTATTGAAAAGAATATGCAAAGGAAAGAATATTCCTCAATATGAAGAAACAAAGGAGCACAGATTTCATCCTCCGGTGAAAAATGCTTCCACACTACGAAACATAAAGTTCATCCTCTTCCTGATGAATTTCAATCTTGTCCTCACGAGCAAGCCACCCCAATGCAGCTCCCAGTTCCTTGTCTTTCAGCCCGGACGTCCTCTTCAAAGAACCGTAGCTCCATCTGGTATAATCATTAAGCAACTGCCAGACTTTTCCAGCATTTAGTCCGATTTCGTTCTTGTTCATCTTCTCTGTAATTAAAAAAGTTAATAGTTCTTATTGATTCAGTTATCTTTACGAAAAGTAAAGATGCAATTTACTATTTCACTAACAATCAAAACGGACAGAAGATGTGTAAACTAACTATTTTTGTAGCACTTTTGTAATATTACATTCTTTTTATCAACAATCAAGAACGTAAACCGGAAAAAAAACCGCAGTATCTATCGAAAAGATACTGCGGTCCTTCTATTTGACTAAGCAATCAGGGAAAACAATCTTACATCATTCCGCCCATGCCTCCCATTCCGGGAGCACCCATCGGCATCTCGGGCTTATCTTCTTTCTTCTCAACGATTACGCATTCTGTAGTCAGGAACATGCCGGCAATAGAAGCGGCATTCTCAAGAGCCACGCGAGTAACCTTGGCAGGATCTACCACACCGGCTGCATGCAGGTTTTCGTAAACATCGGTACGGGCATTGTAACCGAAGTCAGCCTTGCCTTCGCGTACTTTCTGTACGACAACAGCACCTTCTTTACCAGCGTTGGCAACAATCTGACGCAACGGTTCTTCGATAGCACGCTTGATGATGTCGATACCTGTTGTTTCGTCCACATTATCACCTTTGAAGCCTTCCAATGCATCCAGTGCACGGATATAGGCTACACCACCGCCAGGAACGATACCTTCTTCAATAGCGGCACGGGTAGCACGAAGCGCATCGTCTACGCGATCTTTCTTTTCCTTCATTTCAACCTCAGAAGCAGCACCTACATAAAGAACTGCTACACCACCAGACAACTTGGCCAGACGTTCCTGTAGTTTTTCCTTATCATAATCAGACTTCGTAGCTACAATCTGAGCCTTGATTTGTTCGCAACGCTCCTTGATGTTTTCTTTATCACCGGCACCGTTCACAATGGTTGTATTGTCCTTGGAAACAGTGACTTTGTCAGCAGTACCCAACATTTCAATAGTAGCTTGTTCCAGCTTCAGACCTTTTTCTTCGCTGATGACAACACCACCGGTCAATACTGCAATATCTTCCAACATTTCCTTGCGACGGTCACCGAAACCCGGAGCCTTCACTGCACAAATCTTCAACTGAGAACGCAGACGGTTCACCACCAAAGTTGTCAGTGCTTCGCTATCCACATCTTCTGCAATAACCAGCAAAGGACGGCCGGTCTGTACTGCCGGTTCGAGGATAGGCAGGAAATCTTTCAGGTTGGAAATCTTCTTATCGTAAATCAGGATGTACGGTTTTTCCATTTCGCACTCCATCTTCTCCGTATTGGTAACGAAGTAAGCAGAAAGGTAACCACGGTCGAATTGCATACCTTCAACCACACCGATAGTAGTATCAGTACCCTTGGCCTCTTCGATAGTGATAACACCGTCTTTAGAAACTTTGCGCATAGCGTCTGCAATCAGCTTGCCGATAACGGGGTCGTTGTTGGCAGAAACGGAAGCTACTTGCTCAATCTTGTCATAGTTGTCACCTACTGTTTCCGCCTGGCCTTTGATAGAATCAACCACTTTGGCAACAGCCTTGTCAATACCGCGTTTGATATCCATCGGACTTGCACCGGCAGTTACGTTCTTCAGCCCTTCGGCTACGATGGCTTGAGCCAGAACAGTAGCAGTAGTAGTACCGTCACCTGCATCATCACCAGTCTTGGAAGCGACTTCCTTCACCAACTGTGCACCGGTATTCTGATATGCGTCTGCCAATTCAACTTCTTTAGCTACTGTTACACCATCTTTTGTGATGTGGGGAGCACCGAATTTCTTTTCGATAATAACATTGCGACCTTTAGGGCCGAGGGTTACTTTTACTGCATTTGCCAGTGTATCGATACCTTTCTTCAATTGGTCACGGGCATCGATATTGAATAATATTTCTTTTGCCATAATATGATAAACAAATTAAGAATTAATAATTAAAGAATGAAATTATCCCAAAACAGCGAGCACATCGCTTTGGCGCATGATGAGGTACTTGGTTCCTTCCACTTCCAATTCGGTACCGGCATACTTGCCATACAGCACTGTGTCACCAACCTTCAACACCATTTCTTCGTCTTTTGTTCCGTTGCCTACTGCAATAACTTCACCTTTCAAAGGTTTCTCTTTCGCTGTATCAGGAATAATGATACCGCCAATTGTTTTTTCTTCTGCAGGTGCAGGGAGTATCAGCACTCTGTCTGCTAATGGTTTAATGTTCATAGTCTTTTTGTTTTATATGTTATACATTTATTATAATAGTAATTTTGCTTTAAACAAGCAATAAAGAACTTACGAAAACCGTGCCAAACAGACAAGCTGATTGTTTGGCAGACAAAGGCTGACAAAATGGCAAGATATACAACGATATTTGCTATCTTTAGGCAGCTCATCCAACATCTTCTCCGTGATAGCTAAAGGAAACATAGCATTGCCCAAGACAGTCTTTCCCGCACTTATTCTGCTGATTTATGCAGGAGTGGTGAACCGACAAAGGTAACTTTCCAACCGATACCGCCCCTTCTTCCGTGTCGCTTTTCCATACTGTATCACTTTCCGGGGGCAAAAATGCAAACAAGCCATACAATGAATGCACTGCTTTCCCCACACCGGATACCCATCCACCAACCGGATATTGCCTACCGGACACGACTTGCTGCATATTCCGCAAGAGATGCAACCCTCATCGACATGGAAATTCCTTGTACCAATGACAAAACGGACAAACAAAGGATTCACAATATACGTTTTCAGCCAGGCAGCACTGCCTTCATGCACATTCCAGACCCTCTTCCGTTCAATGACATCTTCGGCAATCGAAGCAATGGCATGCCGTGCGTTCTCTATCTTCTTGCGGCAAAGCGCCTCATCGTCCAAATTGAACATCGGTACGTAGGTATTGGGCATTGCAACAGACCAGGCAGCATCCAACGGAAAATGCGCTGCCAGGCGGTTCATTCCCTTTCCCATATCGTCCCCGCATGTACACACGGCATAACGATAGCAGCAGTCCGGCAACCGGAGCTGCGACAAAAAATCAATCAAGACACGGGGTGCATACCAGGAGTGTACCGGAAAAACGACACCCAATCTATCGACTTTCATCAGTTCTGCGGGTATCGGACCTTGCTTCAGGCAATCAACAATGCTGACAGCAGTATCACGCGTAGCCTCTGCAAGCAATTCTGCAATCCAGCGCGAGTTTCCGGTTGCGGTAAAATAAAGTATCATCGGCAATATGTTTTGCCGACAAAGGTAATGATTTGACTTGAATTCCTTTTATTCCAGCAGCTCTTCTATGGAATAATTTTCCCAGAACGCTCTTGTAGAATGTACCAATGAACTGCCCATATAGAACAGAAACAATGCCGCTATAACAATCATCAGGAAACTGACGAGGGCATTGTGTTTTTCTTGGTTAAGCTCAACAGAAACCATAAGAACCTCCTTTTTTTGTCAGTACAAAGATAAATGCAGGATGTTTCATTTCTCCTACGCCACTATTACAAATACCTGTATTCGTGCCATAAATATACAAAAAAAAGAGCAACCTTGTGCTCCTTTTTTTGTATATTTCAGTTTTTATTATTTCAGTTCGCTAACCAGCTCTTGAGGAGTGACCATTTTCTGCTCACCAGTCTCCATGTTTTTCAATGTCACCTTACCCTCATTCATCTCATTCTCACCTACCAAGGCCACAAACGGAATGGCTTTGGAGTTTGCATATCCCATCTGTTTCTTCATCTTGCTTGCATCGGGGAAAATCTCGGCACGAATACCTGCCGCACGTACTTCAGCAAGCACATTCATAGAGAATGCAGCTTCTTTCTCACCAAAGTTGATAAACAGCAGCTGAGTACCGTTCACCGCTTCTTTCGGATAAAGGTCGAGCTGGTTCAGCACATCAAAGATGCGGTCTGCACCGAACGAGATACCGACACCACTGACACCGGACATACCAAATACACCCGTCAAGTTGTCATAGCGTCCTCCACCAGTAATACTGCCGATTTGCACATCCAGCGCCTTTACTTCGAAGATGGCACCGGTATAGTAATTCAAGCCACGGGCCAATGTTAAATCCAGCTCGATTTCGTTCTTCAAGCCAAGGTTCTTTAAGGTGGAAAGGATAAATTCACTTTCCTCCACGCCCTTCAGTCCGGTCTCGCTGGCAGCAAGAACCTCCTTCAGAGTTGCGAGTTTCTCTTCATTACTGCCGTTCAGCAGAATGATGGGTTGCAGTTTGGCAATAGCCTCGTCGCTGATACCTTTCTCCTTCAACTCGGCGTTGACATTGTCCAGACCTATCTTATCCAACTTATCGATGGCCACGGTAATATCCACAATCTTGTCAGACTCACCGATGATTTCGGCAATGCCGCTCAATATCTTGCGATTGTTAATCTTGATACAGACACGGATGCCGAAGCGAGTAAATACCGTATCTACAATCTGCATCAGTTCCACTTCGTTCAACAGAGAATCACTGCCTACCACATCGGCATCGCACTGATAGAACTCACGATAACGCCCTTTCTGCGGACGGTCGGCGCGCCACACGGGTTGTATCTGATAACGCTTGAAGGGGAAAGTGATTTCATCGCGATGCATCACCACGTAGCGGGCAAAAGGCACTGTGAGGTCATAGCGCAAACCTTTCTCGCAGAACTTACTGGCAAGCTTCACCGCATTACGGCTCAACAGTTCTTCATCTGTCAGTCCGGAGAAGTAATCACCGGAATTCTGTATCTTGAACAAGAGCTTGTCTCCTTCCTCACCATACTTCCCCATCAAGGTAGAAAGCATTTCCATCGAGGGCGTTTCTATCTGCTGGAAGCCATAGAGGTGATACACTTCACGAATCGTATTGAATATATAGTTACGCTTCGCCATTTCTACAGGCGAGAAGTCACGGGTTCCTTTCGGGATACTTGGTTTTGCTGCCATAATCAGTTCAATTACTTTAAAATCGGACGACAAAGTTACAGTATTTTATTGAGGATGAAAAGAGAAAGCTAAGGAATTGTAATGCGACAATATTCACTTCTGAACTAAGTGTTCATTTTCGGGCAAAGTTTGATTCAGCATATAACTATATATCAAGCATTTGCTATTTAGGCACAACATTTATACTGTTCTGCATCAAAATAACATTAAAAAATATATTCATGATGCGGCAAATCTACCTGTTGTTCTCATTATTGCTTTGTTGCAATACCCTCTGTTGGTTGCAAAATCAAAGAAGACCATGAACTGAAAGATGAATTCTACAAGGCTTTCAACAAAGAAAAGTTTATGAATCTCTATTTGCGACCCTCTGTCGTTTTGAAATCGCCATATGTAAAGTTCAAAGCAACAGAATGGTCTCTCTATGCAGAGCCGGGGGGCATGCTGAATGTGCCATACCAGAGAGTATGTATTGAGAAAACTCAAAATCCGATGCTAACTGATTTACATCAGCACAAACAAAGACCAATGGCTTGCCATTGATGTACGACTTGACATTTATATGGAATAGGGCCATGTGGTTTCAGCGAGAAGCCATTTATGCAGGGGCGCATACCCTACGCAATCATATGACTTCTGATATTCCACAGCTTTTTCATACTTAAAAGCCAAATCCAGCGCTTTACCGCTCAGGATTTGGCCAGTTTTTATGCCTGTATCATGTGCGTTCAATCTCTGCGTCCCAAGAATATCATGATATAATAAATCAGCGTAGCAAGCGAACCGAGAGCAGCCACTACATATGTATAGGCAGCCGAGCGGAGTGCATCTTCAGCTTGTGCATGATTATATGAATTCGTAATGCCTGAGTTGCTAAGCCATACCAGCGCACGCTTGCTTGCATTGATTTCCACCGGCAAGGTAATGAAGCTGAACAAAGTAGTCAATGCAAACAATATAATGCCTGCCAGCAGCAATTGCGGGAAGGAGTTCAGCATCAAGATACCAGCCAGCAGCAACCACGTCATCCACTGTGAGGCAAAAGAGACTACCGGTACCAGCTTGCTGCGCATTGTCAACGGAGCGTATGCACGCGCATGCTGCACGGCGTGACCACATTCGTGGGCTGCAACGGCAGCAGCCATGATGCTGTTACTGCTATAAACACCCTCACTCAAGTTTACTGTCTTATTGACAGGATTATAATGATCCGTCAGATGTCCGGGAGTATGCGTCACGGTCACATCATAAATGCCATTATCGTGCAGCATCTTCAAGGCCACGTCTGCTCCCGTCATTCCGTTGCCAGTAGGGATTTTAGAGTACTTCTTGAATTTGTTCTGAAGATTCATCTGTACCAGCCAGCTGACGACGGCAATACCAATAAAAATAATCCATTGCATTCCTATCATTCCTGTTCCCATAATTTTCTTTCTTTAAATTGTGAATAAATCAGTCGTTTCTTATTGTATAACAAATAGTCTGCCAAAAATAAAAGGAAACGATGAGCAATGCCAGCGTTTCCTTTATCTTTTAGGAAGAATTAAAGATTTATGATTTCCGATTCATTTTTCAATCTCCACCTCTATCACTTTATCGATATCTGTCGGAACCTCCGGCAAGTAGAGCATCACCCCTCCTTCACACTTACGGAACTTCACTGGAAGACGGTCGGCATACCCCACTGCCTTCCTCACTTTCTTGCCTTCCAACGGCAGGAAAAGAGCCTTGTCCTGCAATTCGAGGATATGCACGAATAATTTATTTTCTCTTTGTGTAGTGACTCCCCAAGGATGCGGAGCAATGCAGCCGCCACGGGTTCCGTAGATGGTTTCACCGTATACCTTCATCCATTCTCCTACTTCTGCCAGACGCTGCAATGCAACAGCAGGCAGCTCACCGTCCGGCTGAGGACCGATATTCATCAGCAGGTTGGCATCTTTACCGGCGGCCTTCACCAAATAGTGTATCAGTGTTTCAGTAGATTTATAATCCTGGTCTGTAATCTTGTATCCCCACATACCGTTCATCGTTTCGCAAGTTTCAAGAGGCAAGGCGCTGATATCCTGACCGGAGAGTCCAGCGCGGTTCTCACCCGGCAGGTCGCGTTCAAAGATTTGTATGTCCTCACCCTCAAAAGGCACCTGATGGTGATTATTCCCCACCAGGCAGGCCGGTTGCAGACGGTGTATCAAGGCATACTGCTCGGGCAGTTGCCAATCAAAATCAGGATTCTGGTCCTGGTCCCACCAACCATCGAACCAGATAGCACCGATTTCACCGTAGTTCGTCAGCAACTCCGTCAACTGGTTGTTCATAAATTTATAATAACTGTTCCAGTCTCCCTTCGGATTCGGGCGCCCCGTTCCGCGTCCGGTACGTCCCCACGGAGCATCTTCACGAAACCAGTCGATGTGCGAATAGTAGAGATGCAGACGGATGCCCTGCTTGTGGCACTCGTCTGCCAATTCTTTCAGAATATCCCTCTTGAAAGGAGTGGCATCTATGATATTATAATCGGAATAACGGGTATGAAACATAGAGAAACCTTCGTGATGGCGAGTGGTGAAGCAGATATATTTCGCACCCGAAGCCTTAATGGCAGCCACCCACTTGGCGGCATCAAATTTGGAAGGATAGAATCCACCTGCCAACTTGGCATATTCTCTATAGTTCAAATCCTTGTTGGTCATAGTCCATTCACCGGTTGCCAACATGCTGTACAGCCCCCAATGCAGGAAAATGCCAAACTTATTATCCCGGAATTCCTGACGGGATTTCAGATTTTCCCCGGTAGGCTGATAAGCCTGCGAGTGTACGGAGGCCGCGAAAGCCACCAATAGCAGAAAAGATAAAAAACGTGTTCTCATGGCAATAAATAAAAAAGGTATGGATTATCGTTTCACACGAATCTTCAGATGAAGCCGCGAAAACCCTGTAATCCATACCTAAGGTTATCAGAATTATTTCTTCTTATTCTTCTGTATAGCGTTCAATAGTTTGTTCACGGTCGGGACCCACAGAAACAATCTTGATGGGCACACCAAGTTGCTCTTCCAGGAATGACAAGTATGCATTGAATTCTTCCGGGAACTCATCTTCACTCTGCATCTTGGTCATATCCGTCTGCCAACCGGGAAGCTCTACATAAACCGGCTCTACAGCCTCGTTGATATCGAACGGGAAGTAATCGATTTCTTCCCCATCCATCTTGTAAGCAACACAAGCCTTGATGGTTTCAAAAGAATCGAGTACATCGCTCTTCATCATAATCAGTTTGGTAACACCGTCTACCATAATAGCATATTTCAACGCCACCAGGTCAATCCAACCACAACGGCGCTTACGTCCTGTCACAGAACCGAACTCATGACCCAGCGTGCAAATCTGGTCACCGGTCTTGTCGAACAGTTCTGTCGGGAACGGACCGGCACCTACACGCGTACAATAGGCCTTGAAAATGCCATATACCTCACCAATCTTGTTGGGAGCAATACCCAGACCGGTACAAGCACCAGCACAGACCGTATTGGAAGAAGTGACAAACGGATAAGAACCGAAATCAATGTCCAGCATTGTGCCCTGCGCACCTTCGCACAATACAGACTTGCCGGCAGCCAGCAGATTATTCATCTCGTGTTCGCTGTCCACCAGCCGGAATTGTTTCAGGTATTCGATACCTTCGAACCATGCCTTCTCCATTTCCGCAAGGTCATACTCATAGTTCAGGCTCTTCAATATCTGTTCATGACGGGCCTTGGCCGCTGCATACTTCTTGTCAAAGTCATGCAGAATGTCGCCTACACGTACACCGTTACGGCTGATTTTATCCGTATAAGTCGGTCCGATACCTTTTCCGGTCGTTCCTACCTTCGCATCTCCTTTGGCTGCTTCGTACGCAGCATCCAGTATGCGGTGAGTCGGCATAATGAGATGTGCCTTCTTGGAAATGTGCAATCGTTCCTTCAAGTTATGCCCGGACGCTTCCAATGATTCGGCTTCCGCCTTGAAGAGAGCCGGGTCGAGCACCACGCCGTTACCGATGATATTTACCTTGTCCCCCTGGAATATTCCAGACGGAATGGAACGGAGCACATACTTCTGTCCTTCAAACTCGAGTGTATGTCCGGCATTCGGTCCGCCTTGAAAACGAGCTACGACATCGTATCTCGGAGTTAACACATCAACGACTTTTCCTTTGCCTTCGTCGCCCCATTGCAATCCTAATAATACGTCTACTTTCATTTTTCTTTTTTATGGTTATTACTCTTTTTCTTCCGTTTATTGGCCCGGTCACACTTGCTGCACAACCCATACATATATAAGGAATAGTGCGTAAGATTAAAACGGCTCAGTTTGGTATTCTCAATGGCATGCTGCAACTCCTCGTTCTGAAACTCGGTCACCTTTCCGCACTGAGTGCATATCTGGTGATGGTGCGTATCGCGATTATAAGATTTTTCGTATTGGGAAGAGTTGCCGAACTGATGCTTGATGACCAGACGAGCATTTATTAGCAAAATGATGGTATTGTAAAGCGTTGCACGGCTGACGCGGAAATTTTCCTGGTCGGCCATCTGTGAATAGAGCGTGTCGATATCAAAATGCCCGTCTATGGAGTAAATGGTATCAAGTATAGCATAACGTTCGGGAGTCTTCCGATGCCCGTTCGCATTCAGATATTCAGTGAATATCTGCCTAACTGTATCTTTCACATTCTGACTTTCCATTTGACGGCGCAGTTTTACAGCCAACAAAGTTAATCCTTTTTTGTGGAAAGCAAACGAGAAAGAGATAAAAATTGCGATAAGGGGAATATTCCCTTACCGCATCAATATTCTATAAGCTTAGAATCAATCTAATAAATTTCCTCTTTTACAAAATTATATAGCAATTGCTCTACATCAGAAGAAGAATTGTCCATGCCTTCCACCCTGCGGCAAACTTGAAAAGAATTGTCCTCGTTTTGCTGCATAAAGCGGCGGATGGCAGTCATGGCAGCATTGCGCACATGATAGGAACCCGACAAAAAAGCCGTTATTGCCTGGTCGAGGAACTCATTCTCAACCCGTTCGCTCATATCCCCTTTCTTCATCAACAGACGGGCAATGGTGAGGAAACCGCAGACCTGCGTGTATTCGTCCTCGCTCGCAATCCAATGGAAAGACTTGGCAGGGGCATAAGGAAGATGTTGGAATAAATTCATGCTGGTAAGTTCCGCGATTTCGATGTTACGGATATCTTCCACCCAGATATCGGCTATCTCGGGCAGGAAACTCTCTGCCGGCTGCAAAAGTCCCGCCAGTATTTTGCACTCTCTGATATCTTCTTTCCACAAAGCCTGAGCCAGGGAGTGGTCTTTCTCATAATCTGCAGCAATACTCTTGATGCGGGGCAGCTCCACGCCAAAGTTCAGCTTATATACCAGTCCTTTCTCACGCATACTTTGGGACACAGCTCCGTTCATGGAGAGGCGGAGCCGTGTCTTTATATCTTTCAGCTGCTGACGCAGCCGTTCTTTAGCATCTATCATACATCATTATTTATTGACAGAAGGCAATGTAGAATAGTCCTTGCCATAACGCAACATCTGTTCCGCATAGCCTTCATCATAAGTCACTGTCACATCTGTTATAGTACCGTTGGCATCCGTCACCGCTTCATATTTCGGATTAACGAAACCCTTATACGGTGCAAGATTCAACTTCTTGTAGCGTTCCAACACTTCGGCATGCAAGGCGGAATCGACCTTCACGGCATAGGCTTCCACCAAATCATGGGCGCCGGCATAGTCGCCGGTGGACTTGATACGCTGTATTTCGGCAAGCAACCGGCCAAACAAGTCGCGCACTTTCTCATAATCGTTTATCACGACGTACGTCTTCCCATCCTTCTTCACCAACTCCACAACCTTCTCCGCCGCACCTTTCTCATACACCCAGCGCGCTATGAGCTGACGGTTGCGCATGTGAGCTTCCTCTACATTGTTGCCCGGCTCGATACGTACAAGCTGTGTCATCAGACCATTCATCAGATAGGTGTAGTATTGAGCCTTATAAGCGTCCGCACTTGGAGTAAGCCCCAGTTCCACCAGCTTCGGGTCGGCCACGTAATAAAGTCCGAACAAGTCGGCGCGCGCCTCTTCGATGGTAGAGCCGTATGCCTTCAACGCATCCGGATCCACCCCCGGGAGCAGTTTACCGGAACCATGCCCCAAACATTCGTGCAGGTCGGTATGCAGTTCGTCCGTCACATCTGCGTATCTATCAATCAGTTGAAGCTCTGCATCGCTATAGGCAAACTCCTCATTGAAGCCATTGCCATGAGCCGCCTTGTTGTAAGCATCTGTAATGTTACCAATCGTAACGGACTTCGAGCCATGATGACTACGTATCCAGTTCGCATTGGGCAGGTTGATGCCGATAGCAGTTGCGGGATACAAGTCACCGGCCAGAATAGCCGCTGTGATTACCTTGGCAGACACACCTTTCACTTCTTCCTTCTTGAATTGTCCGTCTACGGGTGAATGGTCTTCAAACCACTGTGCATTGCTGCTTATCAACTCTGTACGCCGGGTAGCTTCCACGTCTTTAAAATTCACCAAAGATTCCCAGCTCGCCTTCATGCCGAGGGGGTCACCGTAACTTTCGGTAAAACCGTTCACAAAATCAATGCGTGAGTTCAAATCCTTCACCCACAAGATGGCATATTCATCGAATGTCTTCAAATCACCAGTTTCATAGAATTCCACCAGCTTAGCAATTACCGCTTTCTGCCCGGGATTCTCGGCAACCCCTTCCGCCTTCTTCAGCCAGTAGACAATCTTTTCAAGTGCCTGCCCATATAGGCCCCCCACTTTCCAGACTTTCTCCCGAACCTTGCCATCCTCCTTCACCAAACGGCTGTTCAAACCATAGGAGACGGGAGTTTCATCCTGCGGATTCTTCAAGGCATTATAAAAATCTTCGGCTTCCTGCTGCGTCACGCCCTCGTAGTAATTGCATGCGGAAGTCAACACCAAATCTTCGCCGGCAGCCTGGTTCACCCGTTTAGGCATCACTTCAGGGTCAAAAATAACGGGGAACACTTCCTCGCACAGTTGTTCCACACTCTGTCCTTCGGCAAGCGGCAACGTAGCGGCATCCACACTCCGTATAGCCTGCCTGAAGAATTCGGGAGCGAATCCCGGTATGAACTTCTCGCTTCCATAGTGGTGATGAATGCCGTTGGAGAACCATACACGCTTCAGGTACACTTCCATGGCCTTGAAATCGGGAGTGTTCTTATCTCCCTTATAGCCGGTATAGACGGCTTCCAGCATCCGGCGAATAGTCAGGTTGTACTTGCCGTTCTGGTCGAAGAGAATGTCTCTTCCCTGCAAAGCGGCTTCCGTCAAATAATAAACCAGTTCTTTTTGTTTGAGGGACAAATCCTCAAAACCAGGTACGCGGTAACGTAAAATCTGTAAATCTGCAAATTGTTCCACTGTATAGTCAAATTTTTCTGCCTCGGCAGTTGTTTTCGGATTTCCGCCACAAGCCGTCAATAGAGAAAGGGCGGTCACCATAGAAATAAGTCGTTTCTTCATGTGTCGGGAGTAATGGATTGGTATTTCAAAAAAAGAAGAAAAGGAAGTATCCCGAAACAACTGCTCCGGGATATTTCCTTTTTATTCATTCAGTCATACAGAATTATTTTTTCTTAGCTTCTTTTTCTGCGTGTCTTTTACGATATCCATTAGGAGTTTCACCTACATTTTTATAAAAAGCGGCATAAAAGGACTGACGGTTTGCAAAGCCTACCATCGTACTGATTTCCTCTACATTCTTGTCAGCATATCTTTTGTCTGTCAACAAATGCTGTGCTTCCTTTACTCTATATTCATTCAGTAGGCAAGAGTAATTCATGCCGAAGCGTGAATTCACCACTGCAGATAAATAGCGGGTATTGGTCTGCAATTCTTTCGCTAAATCCTTGGCGGAATAATCAGCATCTCTGTACTTCTTTTGTACAACAACGATATTCAAGATTTTGTCATACAGTTCATCTGCCAGTTCCGGCCTTATCAAAGAACGGTAGGCAGCATCCTTTTCTTTCTTTTCGCGCAGGTTGTAAGGACGTTTCTTCGTCTCTTTTTCCTGAACATTGTTTTCTAAATCACTCATTGAATTAACTGGTTAGGGTTGTTCTTAAATCGGAGCATCCAAAGGAAGAGCCCCTTTAGATTTTACAAAAGTCAGACATTTTTTTTTTATATACAACTTTTCCCTATATATTTTTGATAAAAAGACAACAAAAAAGGTTGAAAAGTAGGGGAATTCGGCCACCAATAAGATACTTTAACCTTTAACGGAAACTCATACGATGCGAAATCTTGATGACCTTTCATTTGTAGTATATGCAATAATAAACGTACCTTTGCCGAAAGAAATCCATACTTCCAAATTATGCTGCAAACGCTCAAGACATATTTCGGTTACGACAGTTTCCGCCCCTTGCAAGAAGACATCATACGCCATCTGATGGAGCGTAAAGATGCACTGGTACTGATGCCGACGGGAGGCGGAAAATCTATCTGCTACCAACTTCCCGCCCTGTTGAGTGAAGGCACGGCGGTGGTGGTTTCTCCGCTCATCTCCTTGATGAAGGACCAGGTGGAAACGCTCTGTGCAAACGGCATCGCCGCCGGTGCGCTGAACAGCAATAATAATGAAACGGAGAATGCTTCACTACGGAGTGCATGCATGGAAGGCAAGCTGAAACTGCTGTATATTTCTCCCGAAAAGTTACTGGCGGAAGCCAACTACCTGTTGAGGGACATGCACATTTCCCTATTCGCCATCGACGAGGCGCATTGCATCTCGCAATGGGGGCACGATTTCCGGCCAGAATATACGCAGATGGGCATCCTTCACCAACTGTTTCCCCGGGTTCCCATCATCGCACTTACTGCCACGGCCGACAAAATAACCCGTGAGGATATTATCAAGCAGCTACACC
Source organism: Bacteroides muris (ex Fokt et al. 2023) (assembly GCF_024704895.1). Classification (NCBI taxonomy): domain Bacteria; kingdom Pseudomonadati; phylum Bacteroidota; class Bacteroidia; order Bacteroidales; family Bacteroidaceae; genus Bacteroides; species Bacteroides muris (ex Fokt et al. 2023). The sequence continues at coordinate 26,916 of NZ_JAMZEE010000042.1, forward strand.
TGAACCAGCCCGGAATTTTCATTTCATCCTTCGACCGTCCCAACCTGAGCCTCACCGTGAAAAGAGGTTACCGGCAGAAGGAAAAGAGCAAGGCCATCCTCGACTTCATCGACCGCCATCCGGGAGAGAGCGGCATCATTTACTGTATGAGCCGCAGCAAGACCGAAACAGTGGCGCAGATGCTTCAGAGACAAGGGATAAGGTCGGCAGTCTATCATGCAGGGCTCTCGCCGGCGCGAAGAGACGAAGCACAAGACGACTTCATCAACGACCGCGTGCAAGTGGTATGCGCCACCATCGCCTTCGGAATGGGAATTGACAAAAGCAATGTGCGCTGGGTGATTCATTACAATTTGCCCAAAAGCATTGAAAGTTTCTATCAGGAGATAGGCCGTGCCGGACGAGACGGGATGCCCAGTGACACCCTTTTGTTCTATTCACTGGCCGACCTCATTCTGCTCACCAAATTCGCAACGGACAGCGGACAGCAAAGCATCAACCTGGAGAAGCTGCAACGCATGCAGCAATATGCGGAGGCAGATATATGCCGCCGCCGCATCCTGCTAAGCTATTTCGGCGAAAACACTGCCTGCGACTGTGGAAACTGTGATGTATGCAAAAATCCTCCCGAACGTTTCGACGGTACAATAATCGTACAAAAGGCACTTAGTGCAATAGCGCGTTCCGAGCAGCAGATCGGAACCGGCATCTTAGTGGACATCCTCCGAGGAAACATGAGTGCCGAAGTTACGGAAAGAGGATATCATCGACTTAAGACCTTTGGAGCCGGGCGTGATGTACCCGCCGGAGATTGGCATGACTACCTGCTGCAAATGTTGCAACTCGGCTATTTCGAAATGGCCTACAATGAAAACAACCATCTGAAAATTACTCAAAGCGGAACAGATGTCTTGTTTGGCAGAGCACGCGCCCGGCTTGTCATCATCCGCCGCGACGAAGCCGTACAAGCAGCCAAAGGGCGCAAGCGCAAGGCTGCAGTGCCGGCCCGAGAATTGCCCTTGGGACTACCCAATGCAGAAAGCGGGGAACTGTTCGAGGCCATGCGCGCTCTGCGCAAACGCCTTGCCGACCAGGAAGCACTCCCTGCCTATATCGTACTGTCCGACAAAGTGCTCCACCTACTCAGCACCTCCCGCCCCACCACCATAGAAGAATTTGGCAATATCAGCGGTATCGGTGAATATAAGAAGAAGAAATACGGAAAAGAGTTTGTGGAGCTGATACGGGAATATAGTTGAATATTATTTACACTGCAACAGCAGTTCCCTGAGTTCACCTTGCGGCACGCCAAGCGAAATGGCTTTTTCGAAGTCACGTTTTGCCAACTCCTTTTTCTTTTGGGAAAGATAAATTTGTCCCCGTATCAAGTAGGCTTCCGTCTGTGAAGAATCCAGCTTAATTGCTTCTTCCAAGTCCATCATGGCCAGGTCTACATGTTTCATATCCTGCTCCACACCCGCACGTGCCACGTAAAGTACGGCATATTGCCGGGTAGTCAGCCGGGTAGCTTCTCCTCCTTTTTCTGCAATCATGGCATTCAATATCGAAAGCGCCGCTTCGTATTTGCCTTCCTTCTGCTCCAGTGTAGCCAACCCCAGACGGCCATTGTAGCTCCGGGGGGCAAGTTTCAGCAGACGTTCATAATCAGACTTTGCAAAATTATAGTTGCGCTGCCGCATATGGATATAGGCACGCATCAGCAAGGCTTCCTGATTGTCGCTCTCCAGGTCCAGCACCAAAGAGTAGTCTATCCGCGCCAAATCATCCTTCCCCAACTCAAGATAAAGAGCGGCACGGTTCATCAGGGCAGGTATGGCACGCGGAGCAATGTTCAATGCCAGCGTATACGAGTCGAGGGCCTGCTCATACCGGTGCTGCCGATGCTGTATCGTGCCCAGGTTGGAGAACAGCAAAGCGTTATGAGGGTTGGCGGGCTCCATCTTCAGGGCTTGTTCAATGTATTTTTCGGCCAACGACAAGCTATCCTGCTCCGTGGCTGCAACCGCACGTTCGCTCAGTTCCTGATAGGTTTGTGAAAAGGCAGGAAACATCGTGGCTCCACACAAAAGGAAAGAAAAAATAAATTTCTTCATGTAATATTCAGTATTTATTCCAAAGGATAGGTATCGAAAGCAAACAGTTCTGTTGACAAATAGCGTTCCCCCGTATCGGGCAGTAGGGCAACAATCATTTTATCCGCAAATTCAGGGCGTTCGGCCAGCAGCCGTGCCGCATATACCGCCGCACCGGATGAGATGCCGGCCAGCAAGCCTTCCGTAGAAGCCAGCTCTCGTCCTCCACGAATAGCCTCGTCATCGGGCACCGGAATAACCTCGTCTACTACAGAAGCATCATAAATGGAAGGAATAAAATTGGCCCCGATTCCCTGGATGCGGTGCGGTGCGTCTTCCCCTCCTTCCAGAACCGGAGAGGAGGCCGGTTCTACAGCCACAACATAGATATTCGGATTATGTTTCTTCAAGGCACGCGCCACTCCACAGACCGTGCCGCCCGTGCCCACACCGGCAACAAAAACAGCAACCCTGCCATCCGTGTCCGTCCAGATTTCTTCTCCCGTAGTATGTTCATGAGTCTTGGCATTGGAGGGATTCTCAAACTGCTGCAAAATAACCGCACCGGGTATCGCGTCGCGCAGCTCTTTCGCTTTGGCAATGGAGCCTGCCATACCTGCCAGCCCGTCGGTCAGTACAATCTCCGCACCCAGGGCTTTCAGCAGATTACGGCGTTCCACACTCATGGTCTCCGGCATGGTCAATATCAAATGATATCCTTTGATGGTTGCCACCATCGCCAGTCCCACGCCGGTATTGCCGCTGGTAGGTTCAATAATCGTGGCTCCGGGTTTCAGGGCTCCGCGTGCCTCGGCATCCTCAATCATGGCAAATGCCACACGGTCCTTCACGCTTCCCGCCGGATTAAAAGATTCCAGTTTTGCCACTATGTTTCTTTTCAATCCGCATTTACGGCTGTATTCAGCCAATTCCATCAAAGGAGTATGCCCAATCAACTCCGTCAGGTTCTTTGCAATTTTCGCCATAATCTCATTGTCTAATACATTCTTCCCGTACACACTTATTGTAACATGGATATGCTGACAAAGATATGCAAATTCCAAGAAATAAACCGCGCGGGAAAGGAAAGATTATGCCGGCATCCATCAAAGCTTAACACGAATAAAGAGGATGAAAGGATATGAAACGATTGGAAAAGGAAGAATGGGAAGGAATAACCATGTCTGACAATCAGCGACTTCCCACTGCAAAGATGATGCACGCTTTTTGCAGTAGTACTGCAAACAAGTTGCAGCGTTACTGCAAATAGGCTTGCAGTGATACTGCAATTGCTTTGCAGCGCGACTGCAACTGCTTTGCAGTGACACTGCAAAAGGTTTGCAGAACTAGTGCAGCGGGAAGTTACCGATCAGAACAGTAATGGGATAGCGGCATCAAGACTTCTTAAGATAGTCTACAATCCACGCGCCCACTTCCTTGGTACCGTATTTGTCGCCACCTTCTACTTGAATCTCCGGTGTACGTACATTCGCATCGAGTGAAGCATCCACTGCCTTACGGATCAATGCCCCTTCCTCTTTCAGGTCGAAGTATTCGAAAAGCATGGCTACGGACAAAATCTGCGCCAGCGGATTGGCTATATTCAAGCCTTTCGCCTGAGGCCAGGAGCCGTGGATGGGTTCGAATACCGGCGTGCTCTCTCCCGTAGAAGCGGAGGGCAGCAATCCCATAGAGCCACTGATGCAGGAACCCTCGTCCGTCAAAATATCACCAAACGTATTTTCCGTAACCATTACGTCAAAGAACTTCGGCTCCTGAATCATCTTCATGGCGGCGTTGTCCACAAACATATAGTCGGTGGTCACTTCGGGGTATTGCGGCGCCATCTCCCGGGCAATCTGTCTCCAAAGACGGGAAGAGGCAAGCACGTTGGCTTTATCCACCACCGTAAGGTGTTTGTTCCGCTTCATGGCATATTCAAATCCGACTTTCAGGATACGTTCAATCTCCGGACGGGTGTACATGTTCGTATCATACGCCTTGTCGTTGTCCTGGTATTTCTCACCGAAGTACATGCCACCGGTCAGTTCGCGGATGCAAAGGAAATCGGCACCATCCACCAGCTCCGCACGAAGGGGAGACTTATGGAGCAGACATTTGAAGGTCTGCACGGGGCGGATGTTGGCAAACAGTCCCAGTTTCTTGCGCATAGCCAGCAAGCCCTGCTCGGGACGCACTTTGGCAGTAGGGTCATTGTCGAATTTCGGGTCACCTACGGCAGAGAACAGTACGGCATCCGCATTCTTACAAGCCTCATAAGTGGCTTCGGGAAAAGGGTCGCCCGTCTTGTCTATCGCGTCCGCACCGCAGATGGCATATTCATAGTTCACTTTATGTCCGAATTTCTCACATACGGCGGTCATCACGTCCACGCCTACGACGGAGATTTCGGGGCCGATACCGTCACCGGCCAATACTGCAATTTTAAAATCCATTGTTTTATTTATTATTTAAAAGTTCACCTATCTTCTTTTTGTTTACAAGATTCTTGCGGCGATACCGGTCACCCCACACAAAACCTGCCGTCAATATAAGGGTATTGATGGCTGACATAAGATACTCGTCCGCATCCAACTCGCCGCTCCACCAACGCAGAAAGAGGTTGAAAGCAAAAAGCAAGCCTGCATACAACGCATAGCATACATAAGGATGCCTCTCAAAAAACGATTTCTTTTTCTCCATGAGATTCATTTCTTATGATTCGTATTCGTCTTCTATGATATTCAGCATCTTCACCGTCGCCTTGATGGCCGCTTCCGTCTGGTCTGCGTCCAATCCGCGTGTACGGAATATCGTATCTTCAAAACTCCAGGTAATAACCGTCTGCACAAAGGCATCGGTACGCCCGCCGGGAGGAATGGTCACGGCATAGTTCGTCAGCATCGGGAACTTACGGCCCAGTGTCACTTTATATATCTTGCGCAAGGCGCGCACAAAAGCATCATACTGGCCATCTCCACTGGAGCTTTCCTCATATTCCTTTCCGTTGATTTCTATCTTCAACGTAGCCATCGGCTTCAGTCCATACGCCAGATTCACAATGTAGCTCTTAAGGCTGACGCGTTCTTCCATTACCCCATGCTTCAAGACATCCGAAACGATATACGGCAAATCTTCCTGCGTCACCAGCTCTTTCTTGTCACCCAGTTCGATGATGCGTGCCGTTACCTTGCGCATGGATTCTTCATCCAGTTGCAGCCCCAAGTCCTCCAGGTTCTTCCGGATATTGGCTTTACCGCTGTTCTTGCCCAGGGCATACTCTCGCTTGCGGCCAAAGCGTTCGGGCAGGAGGTCGTTGCAGTAGAGATTGCTCTTGTTATCACCGTCGGCATGGACGCCTGCCACCTGGGTAAATACATTCTCACCCACAATCGGCTTGTTGGCAGGAATTACAATGCCCGAGTAGGATTCCAGCACGCGGCTCACGTCGTTCAGGCGGCTTTCGTCAATGTTGGTAATGGCATTGAAGTGGTCTTTCAGGATAGCCTGCACACTGGCAAGCGGAGCATTGCCGGCACGTTCGCCCAGACCGTTGATTGTGGTATGCAGGCCTTTGCAGCCACTCAATACAGCAGCCAACACATTGCTCACAGCAAGGTCGTAATCATTATGGGCATGGAAGTCGAAATGGGCATGCGGATAGCGTTTCACCATCTTGCGCATGAACTCGATAACTTGCAGCGGATTCAGCACTCCCAAGGTATCGGGTAGCATATAGCGCCGTATATTCGTCCGGCTTAATGCATCCATCAGCAGAAACACATATTCCGGAGAATCTTTCATGCCGTTGCTCCAGTCTTCCAGATAGACATTCACTACCATATCCTGCTCGTTGGCGTAATCCACTACGGACAGAATATCCTCGATATGCTCTTCGGGAGTCTTCTGCAACTGATAGTTGCAATGCTTCAGCGAGCCTTTGCACAGCAGATTGATGACACGGCAACCGGTCGCATGTATCCAGTCCACCGACGTGTGGCCATCTACAAAGCCAAGCACCTCTACTCTCGGCAACAGATTGCAGCGTGCCGCCCAGTCACAAATCATTTTTACGGCATCAAACTCTCCTTTGGATACCCGCGCAGAAGCCACCTCCACCCGGTCTACCTTCAGCTCCTCCAGTAACAAACGGGCAATCATCAATTTCTCATGAGGCACAAAGGAAACCCCGCTGGTCTGTTCACCGTCGCGGAGCGTAGTGTCCATGATTTCTATTCGGGGATGTTTCATATTGTTGTTTTTATTGTTTAAGATAATGGCACACAGACGACACAAATCAGACGGATGACCGCAGATTTATTTTTCTATCATTAGTGAATAGTTTTCTGCGTATTTGAGGATGCTCGCCAAAGTTAAAAAGAAGTCCTGCCTCTATATCCGTGGATTTAAGATAATTAATCAGTTGTGGCTCATGTCCACGACAAAGACTTGCACACGCTTTCTGTTCGAGAACAATGTGTTTATTCACTACTATATCAGCATAATAATTCCCTGCCAAACAGCCTTTAAAGAAAACTTCAATCTTCTGCTGAACTTCACACAGAAAACCTCTCCGTTGCAATTCCTGAAAAAATACATTCTGATACACTCTCTCCAAGAATCCATAACCCAAAGCATTATAAACATCATAAGATGACTCGATTATCCCATCCGTTTCTTCTTTATATAAATAATCTGTGGCCATCTGTCTAATCTGTGTCATCGGTGTGCCATACCATTCGCCTCATACTCCTCAATCTTCTCCTTGCTCTGCACCAAGAAATCAATGTCATCCAAGCCATTCATCAGGCAATGCTTCTTATAGGCATTGATTTCGAAATGTTCGCTCTTGCCCGTAGCCTTGTTGGTAATGGTCTGTTCGGGCAGGTTCACTTCCACTTCCATCTTCGGATTGGCAGAGATGGAGTCGAACAACTCTTTCAAGAACAGCTCGCTCACCACCACCGGAAGCACAAAGTTGTTCAGTTCATTGTTCTTGTGTATATCGGCAAAGAAACTCGATACCACCACGCGAAACCCGTAACCGGCAATAGCCCATGCAGCATGCTCACGGCTGGAACCGGAACCGAAGTTCTTTCCTGCCACCAGAATCTGCCCGCCGTAGGTGGGGTCGTTCAAAACAAAGTCCTTGTTCAGAGAGCCGTCCGGATGATAACGCCAATCGCGGAACAAATTATCTCCGAAGAACTTTTCCTCACGGGTAGTAGCTTTCAGAAAACGTGCAGGGATTATCTGGTCCGTATCCACATTCTCTAATGGAAGAGGAACACAGGTACTGGTTAATCTATCAAATTTTGCTTTCATCTTCTTATTTACGATTTTACGATTTACAATTCACGATTGAAAATACTCTTGATTTACCTTTGTTGAACGATGGTTGATTTACGAAGCAATTTTAATCGCAAATCGTCCAATCGAACATCAAATCAGCGTTCTGGGATCTGTAATCACACCCGTCACTGCGGCTGCGGCAGCTACAAGCGGACTGGCAAGCAATGTTCGGGCACCCGGTCCCTGGCGTCCTTCAAAATTACGGTTACTGGTAGACACTGCATACTTTCCGGCAGGCACTTTATCATCGTTCATTGCCAGGCAAGCGGAGCAACCCGGTTGGCGAATGGCAAAACCGGCCTCTTCCAAAATCTTGTCCAATCCCTCTTCACGAATCTGGGCATCTACCATCCAAGAACCCGGAACCAGCCATGCCACTACATCCTCTGACTTCCGACGGCCTTTCACAATGGAAGCAAATGCGCGAAAATCCTCGATACGCCCATTGGTGCAAGCACCCAAAAACACATAATCGATCTTCCTACCCAGCAAAGACTCTCCCGGTTGGAAACCCATATAGCCCATGGACTTCATGAAAGAGGTGCGGGCAGCTTCTCCCATTCCTTCGGTAGTAGGAATATGTCGCGTGATGCCCATACCCATACCTGGATTGGTGCCGTATGTAATCATCGGTTCAATATCTTCGGCAGCAAAACAGACTTCCTTGTCGAACACCGCACCTTCATCGCTCTTCAATGTTTTCCAATATGCCAATGCCTTGTTCCATGCCTCACCTTTCGGGGCATATTCGCGTCCTTTGATGTACTCGAAAGTAATCTCATCCGGAGCAACCATACCGCCGCGGGCACCCATTTCTATACTCAGATTGCATAAGGTCAGGCGGCCTTCCATAGTCAGACTGCGCACAGCTTCTCCGGCATATTCCACGAAATATCCCGTAGCACCGCTGGTCGTCATCTTCGACATCATGTACAATGCCACATCTTTTGCCGTCACTCCTTTGCCCAGCTTACCGTCAACAGTGATACGCATCGTCTTAGGACGGGTCTGAAGAATACATTGCGAGGCCATTACCATTTCCACTTCACTCGTACCGATACCGAAAGCCACCGCTCCCATCGCACCGTGGGTTGAGGTGTGCGAGTCACCGCAAACAATGGTCATGCCGGGTAGGGTCAGACCGCGTTCCGGACCTACTACATGGATAATTCCGTTCTTCTTGTCCATCATGCCGAAATGTGCCAATCCAAACTCTTCCGCATTCTTGGCCAGTGTATCTACCTGAGTCTTTGAAACCGGATCTTCAATCGGCTTGTCTTGGTCATGCGTCGGTGTGTTATGGTCGGGCATGCAGAAAATCTTTTCCGGACGGAAACACTTGATTCCACGTTCGCGCAATCCCGAAAAGGCTTGCGGACTGGTTACTTCATGACAATAAAGCCGGTCAATATAAAGCTGTGTGGGACCGTCTTCCACTTTCTGTACCACATGGGCATCCCAGATTTTATCAAATAATGTATTCATATTCTTTAGTTGTTAGTCACAAGCTACAAGAACCTTCTCGGCATCTTACATACGCAACTTGTAAACCATTAATTTTACTTCTTAAACTCCATTACTCGCTATTTGCAGCTCGCAACCCGTCACTCCTTAAACTTATTGATACAGTCGATGTAAGCTTCCACCGATGCCGCGATAATATCGGTATTGGCACCAAACCCATAATAAATATGGTTATCGTATTCCACCTGCATGTGTACCTTACCCATATCGTCGCTACCCTTGCTGATAGCCTGGATGGTGAATTCCTTCAAGGTCATATGGCGGTTGATAATCTTCTTCAAAGCTTTGATAGCGGCATCTACCGGACCGTTTCCACTGGCGGCGGCTTCAAACTTCTCACCGGAGATGTTCAATCCCAGACTGGCAACCGAACGAACCCCTACGCCACTGGTCACCTGAAGATATTCCAGTTTGATACGATGGTTCTGCGTACGATTTGCCCCTGCCAATACCAGAATATCGTCATCATTGATATCTTTTTTCTTATCGGCAAGTTTCAAGAACTCTTCATACACTTTATCCAACTTTTCCTGATCCAGCTGTACTCCCAATACCGACAAACGGTTCTTTAAGGCTGCGCGTCCGCTACGGGCTGTCAATACGATGGAATTATCATCAATACCCACATCGTGCGGATCAATGATTTCGTAAGTCTGTACATTCTTTAACACACCATCCTGGTGGATGCCCGACGAATGGGCAAAAGCATTACGACCTACAATAGCTTTGTTGGGCTGTACCGGCATGTTCATCAAGCTGGACACCATACGGCTGGTTGGATAAATCTTCTGTGTATTAATGTTGGTCTCGATTTCTATGTCCTTGTGGCATTTGATAATCATCGCCACTTCCTCAAGAGAAGTATTCCCGGCACGTTCACCAATACCGTTGATAGTCACCTCCACCTGGCGGGCACCATTCAGCACACCAGCCATTGTATTGGCAGTAGCCATGCCCAAGTCATTGTGGCAATGAGTAGAAATAATGGCATTATGAATACCGTTGACATGTTCCATCAGATATTTTATTTTCGCGCCATACTCACCAGGCAGGCAATATCCCGTTGTATCGGGAATATTTACCACAGTGGCACCCGCCTTGATAACAGCTTCTACCACACGGGCCAGATATTCATTGTCCGTCCGGCCTGCATCTTCTGCATAGAACTCCACATCATCCACATATTTACGTGCATACTTTACGGCAGCCACTGCACGCTCTATAATTTCTTCACGATTGGAATTGAATTTATATTTAATGTGCGGGTCAGATGTACCAATCCCAGTATGGATACGTTTACGCTTGGCAAACTGCAAAGCCTCTGCCGCTACATCAATATCTTTCTGTACGGCACGTGTCAAGGCGCAGATAGTAGGCCATGTCACAGCTTTTGATATCTCAATGACCGAATTGAAATCTCCCGGACTTGAAATAGGAAATCCGGCTTCAATCACATCTACCCCCAAAGCTTCCAGTTGTCTGGCTACCTGAATCTTTTCCACTGTATTCAATTGGCATCCCGGAACCTGCTCGCCATCGCGGAGCGTTGTGTCAAAAATAAATAATTTGTCACTCATTGCTTTATTGTATTTAATTTATGTCCCATAAAAAAAGCCTTTCGCACTTGGAAGTGAGAAAGGCTTCATATGTCATTGCATCTTACATATATATTCACGCACAGCACTCACTTCCACTAAACTTCGCCAGTAGAATAATAATACCACACAGTAGAATATATGTAAAGTTCTGAATCATCATCTTTTTTGTTTTAACGTTGCAAAGTTAGGTATTATTTCGTACTATACAAACAAATTTATTACTTATTTTCGATAAAAAATGTCATTTTATAAGCTTATATTCATTTATCGCTGAAATATATTACAAAAAGAGGTTGTGTCAAAATGCTGGCACAACCTTTTTTTATGCGCAAAGCCCGGACTTTCCCAAGCCCAGGCTTTGTTA
>NZ_JAMZEE010000043.1:0-35728 GCF_024704895.1 Bacteroides muris (ex Fokt et al. 2023)
AGAGGTTACTTTGGATCTTTCACCGACCATGATGCGGATTGTCCGAACGACTTTTCCCAATGCCACTATGACCAATGACCGGTTTCATGTACAGAAACTCTTTTATGAGGCAATTGATGAGCTCAGGATTACTTATCGCTGGATGGCACGGGATTTGGAGAACGATGAAATTCAGCGGTGCAAAGAGCAAAACATAGAGTATGTTCCGTTTCGATATACCAATGGTGATACCCGTAAGCAGCTGCTGGCAAGGGCCAAACATGTACTTGTCAAGCATTCCAGTAAATGGACTGAATCCCAAAGAATACGTGCGGAAATCATATTCGACCATTATCCGGAACTGAAATCTGTTTACGACTTGGCCATAGAGTTGACCAATATATATAATAAGCACTATGACAAGGATGTGGCACGTGGAAAGCTTACCTTGTGGTACAATAAAATAGAAAAGCTTGGATACGGATGTTTCAGAACCGTAACAAATACCATGCAGAACTATTATGAAACAATACTAAACTATTTCGTTAACAGAGAAACGAATGCATTTGCTGAATCATTCAATGCAAAAATTAAAGCGTTCAGAGCACAGTTTAGGGGAGTCGGAGATATACCATTCTTTATTTTTAGATTATGCAAACTAACAGTGTAGATTTAACATACCCACAGGGTTCTCGGACTGACCCCAGATAAGCACTATGACAAGGATGTGGCACATGGAAAGCTTGCTTTGTGGTACAATAAAGTAGAAAAGCTTGGATACGGATGTTTCAGAACCGTAACAAATACCATGCAGAAACTATTATGAAACAATACTAAACTATTTCGTCAACAGGGAAACGAATGCATTTGCAGAATCATTCAATGCAAAACTGGAAGCAGCTTGACCATGCCGAATAAAACAAAGAATCTACGCAATAAAATTTGCGGAGATTCTTTGTGATCGCGACAGGATTCAAACCTGTAACCGGCTGATCCGTAGTCAGCTACTCTATTCAGTTGAGCTACGCGACCCTTCTAAAATTATGAAAACTTGTGACCGCGACAGGATTCAAACCTGTAACCGGCTGATCCGTAGTCAGCTACTCTATTCAGTTGAGCTACGCGGCCTCTTTGTTTAACGGGTGCAAAGATACGCACTTTTTCCGAATTAGCAAACAATATCCAAACTTTTTTTGAAAAAAATTATTCGACAAAGCGATAATTAAACAATTGCCAGCCGATGGTCATCCCCATATTCCACTCCTTTCTCGGTGAGCTATAATGATTTACATAAGCAGAGATGGCTCCAAATGGCAAATGGCAAATAATAGAAACTTCTCCTATATATTCAAAGCGGGAGAATGCTTTTCCATAATATGCTTTATTCAATGCATTCTTTTTTATCGGAAAAATCGGTGTAAAGCCATAAAATTCTGTCCGGAACTGGAACATGTCGTTCAAAACATATATGGGCTTGATACCGGCAGCCACATACTGGTTGGCACGAAAAGCTTCATTGTACATAAGTTTACTATGCGGAGTCGGTGCAAATTCTCCTGCCTGCATCATAGTTGCCGTATAATTCTCGGAGAAATTCTTCGATGAATACAGTGCTTCTGCCATCCATCCCAGAGTGAACTTCGGTCCCATTGTGTGATATGCCTCTTTCATATAAGAGATTTGCAACCAAGATTGCCGCTCTTGCGGAAAAGGACTATACCCTTCTTGCAGATTTCCCGGTTTAAATCTTTCCCTTCCAGTAAAGACCTGGGCTATCAGCTTCTCCAGATAGCCTTTTGTCGCGTATTGCCGCGTATTCAGGGTGCTCCCATAGAAACCGATGGAACCTCCCAGAAGCTTGTAGGTACTTCTGTCCGAACGGTCTCTATCGAAATCGATTACGCTGGATTGAAAGTAGTTATCTTCCAGTTGACCATATCCCAGGCTGAACTCCGCACGCTTATTGGCCAGAAACGGCAAGGCAACCATCAATTTCACAAAACGTTCGTCCTTTGAATTGAATGAAGGCTTGTCATTCTTGGAAAACAGCTTGTCTTTCTTGTAGTAATCGAAAGTACTGATTGAAGCAATAAAACGAAAGGACGTAGGTATGTGGGTAGGCAAATCAATCTTACCCATCAATTGGGCATTATTATAAATCTTACCCAACTGACCGTCAAAAGTGATTTCCTTGGAATAATAATTCAAGTTCTGATATCCTACTCCCAAATAGATTTGGTTTGAGCTGGTAGTAGAAACACTGCCCCCCAAACAGACGGAGAAATTATCCTCCATCTTCACCTTCAAATGCAACTCATATAAATCTGATTCAGAATTATATACGGCATGAGGAACTATTTCCGAAATCATATTATCCGCCAGTAAACGAAAATATCCGCGCTTCAAGTCTTCATAAGTAAAGACCTCATGCTCCTCATCATGGAATTCTTTTTTGATGTAGGCTTGCTGTTGAGTATTCGCCCCTTCAATAATAATATCCCGGAAACGGAATTGAGGCAGATTACTCCGAAAAACGAGACGCCTCAAACGTACATTATCAGCATTTACTCTACGATGGACACGGCTTTTGATGGAATCCATCATGTTAAGAGTACGGTTGTAACCTATATCGTGCAACTCCTGCAGACGATCAAAATCCAGCAGGTTGACATCGTCGTACTTGAAGGTCATGACTATGCCTAATGAGTCCGGAATGGAATAATCGGTCTTTTGCATAATCATATTCTCCAATTGGCTCATCAGGTTATTCTCCTTCGGTTTACCCGGATTGGCCGCCACCACACTGCCAATGATGACATCCGGATGAAAATCCTCCCGCATCACATCCGTAGGGAAATTATTGTAAATACCGCCATCATAAGCAAGCGTACTGTCTATTTCTATCGGTTTGAAGACAAAAGGAAAACTCATGGAAGCTCGTACCGCATCCCCCAAATCCCCTTTACCCAATACCAATGGCTTTTTGTTATACACATCAGACGCTATACAGCGAAAAGGGACAAACAGTTTGTTGAAATTACCGGCACATGCAGCCGTGGCACGTGCAAACAATTCCACAAATACCAGATTCATCTGTATGGGGTTGACCATACTTGTAGGAAGTATCTGGGGTTTTATATGCAACGAGTCCCTAAAAGCAAAACGGATATTGAAAAATTCTGGTGAAGGACGATTTTTCTTAAAATAATACTCGTATTTGGGCTCCACTTTGCCCGAATACCAACGTTTAAAGTCGGGAGAGCGTAACAGCGCCTCCATATCGTCTGGAGAATACCCCATGGCATATAGAGAACCGATGATAGCTCCCATAGAGGTTCCGGTTATATAATCAATGGGGATATTATTCTCTTCCAAAGCCCGGATAATACCTATATGAGTCATGCCTTTTGCTCCACCGCCACTCAGTACAAGCCCCACTTTCTGAGCTTGTAAAATAAAGCTACATAGAAGAAACGAAAAAAACAATAAAACTCTTTTCATAACTGTGCTATTCCGAGTAAGATAAATGTTCATTGCCCCAAATATAAACAATAGTTTCTAAAAATGCCGTATTCAACGAGGGAAATCACACCTCAATTGGTGAAAATGAATAAAAAAAAGGGTATTGTGACTCTGGAGAATCACAATACCCTTGCATATATTGAATGCAAATTTAAGGGGGCCTATTTTATCAGATCAATGCTTCTCTTGACAAAGTTGTTCAAAGCTTCACCTCTCAACATACCATTCTGCAGCAGTGCTAAATCTATCAGTTGACGGACAACCTTATTCTTGGCTGCATAATCAGCGAAGATACCTTCTTTCTGCATTTTCAGTTCGTCCCACTTCTTATCCAGCTCATTTACCTTATCTTTTTCGGTAGTCGGTATATCTTCATCTTTCTTACCTTCCTGCTTCTTCTTCAATTCATTACGTTGTTTATCCACTTCATTCATTTCTGCCTGAACCGGAGCAATGGCAGCAGCACATTCCTTGTCTTCATCTACCAGAACTTCTTTCACCAGCTTATGGTCTGAATTCAATACCAAGTTAAACATATCCGGCATTTCGCCATAGAAGCTCATTCCTGCCTGAATATTGGCCATTTCTTTCATACGACGCATATACTCGCTCTGAGTTATCATGATAGGAGTGGCGTTTTCGCCCAAGGCCTGCGCCGTAACGTTGAATTCCGTCTTATCCATCTTGGGCAACTGGCTCTTGAAGATGGAAGAAAGAACTTCCTGCTTGCCAGCTTCCAACGCTTCGTTCTTCTTGTCTTCCTTGACAATCAGATTATCAATAATATCGCTGTCTACGCGAGTGAAGCGAACCTTTTCGAACTTCTGCTCCAACATGCTCACCAATGCAATGTCCAGCTGTCCATCCATCAACAGCACATTGTATCCTTTATTCGTAGCGGCCTCTATGTAGCTGTATTGCTCATCTTTATTATTGGCATACAGATAAATCAGATTTCCATCCTTATCCGTCTGGCTATCCTTAATTAACGTTTTATACTCTTCGAAAGTGTAATATTTGCTGTCTGTATCGGTGAAAAGGGCAAAGTCCTTGGCTCTATCATAGAAATCTTCCTGCGTAAGCATTCCGTAGTTGATGAAAATCTTCAAGTCATTCCACTTTTCCTCAAATTGCTTACGGTCGTTCTTGAAGATAGACTGCAAACGGTCTGACACCTTCTTCGTGATATATGTAGAAATCTTCTTCACGTTGGCATCGCTCTGCAAGTAAGAACGGGAAACGTTCAATGGAATGTCCGGTGAATCAAGCACACCATGCAGCAAGGTCAAAAAATCGGGAACAATACCTTCCACCGAGTCCGTCACATATACCTGATTGCAATAGAGCTGAATCTTATTCTTATTCAACTCAATGTTGCTCTTCACCTTGGGGAAGTACAGAATACCAGTCAGATGGAACGGATAATCCACATTCAGATGAATCCAGAATAAAGGCTCGTCGGACATAGGATAAAGATTGCGATAGAACTTCTTGTAATCTTCATCTTTCAATTCGCTGGGTTTCAGTGTCCACAAAGGATTGGAGTCATTGACAATATTATCTTCGGCAGTTTCAACCTGCTTGCCATCTTTCCATTCTTTTTTCTTGCCAAATGCAACCGGAATAGGGAGGAAGCTGCAATACTTCTTCAACAAAGAGGAAATACGCGCTTCTTCGAGGAACTCTTTGCAGTCATCATCTATGTAGAGAACGATATCAGTACCACGTTCTGCCTTATCTGTGTCTTCAAGCGTAAACTCCGGACTGCCATCGCAGGTCCACTTTACAGCCTGAGCACCTTCCCGATAGGATTTAGTGATGATTTCGACTTTCTTGGCAACCATAAAAGCCGAATAAAAACCCAAGCCAAAATGACCGATGATGGCATTGGCGTCGTTTTTGTATTTCTCAAGGAAGTCATTGGCACCAGAAAAAGCTATCTGGTTAATATACTTGTCTATTTCTTCAGCAGTAAGCCCGATACCATGGTCAGACACCGTAATGGTATCTTTTCCCAGCGAAACATGCACAGTTAAATCGCCAACTTCACCCTTGAACTCACCAATAGAGGAGAGTGTTTTCAGTTTCTGCGTAGCATCAACTGCGTTAGAAACCAACTCACGGAGAAAAATTTCATGATCACTATACAAGAACTTTTTAATGACGGGGAAGATATTCTCAGTAGTTACCCCAATATTACCTTTTTGCATACTACATTTATATTTTTTAGATTTATATTTTTAGTTATTTCGGCAGATATAGCACAAAAAAAATGCCAGTCCATAAGGACTGACATTTTGACGGTTTTTATAAAGAACTGCTTATGCTTTCTTGATGCTCAGCTCATTTTTTTCTTTGTCTACTGATACGTTTACCATATCACCCGGTTGTAACTCCGCAGCCACTATCAACTCGGAAAGTCCATCCTCCAAGTAGTTCTGAATGGCACGCTTCAATGGCCGCGCACCAAACTGCACATCGTATCCTTTTGAAGCGAGGAATTTCTTTGCATCATTCTCCACTACCAGCTTGTAACCAATTGCTTCAACTCGTTCGTACAAGCCTTTCAACTCAATGTCCACAATCTTCGTAATAGCATCCAAAGAGAGCTGGTCGAAAGTAATGATTTCATCCAAACGATTCAAAAATTCAGGAGCAAAGGTCTTGTTCAAAGCCTTTTGTATCACACTGCGCGAATATTCATTGTCATCCGTGCGGTTTTGCGCCGCAAAACCCACACCACGGCCAAACTCCTTCAACTGCCGTGTACCGATATTGGAGGTCATAATGATAACCGTATTCTTGAAATCGATGGTTCTGCCATAATTGTCAGTCAAACGACCTTCATCCAGCACTTGGAGCAAGATGTTAAACACGTCCGGATGAGCTTTTTCAATTTCATCCAACAAGACAATAGAATACGGCTTGCGACGTACCTTTTCGGTCAACTGGCCACCTTCCTCATAGCCCACATATCCCGGAGCGGCACCAATCATACGAGATACGGTGTATTTCTCCATATACTCGCTCATATCGATACGTATCAAGGCATCGTCAGAGCCAAACATATATTTTGCCAATTGCTTCGCCAAATGTGTTTTACCCACACCAGTAGGGCCAAGGAACATAAAGGTTCCGATAGGATGGTTCGGAGCTTTCAACCCTACACGGCTACGCAAGATCGCTTTGGTAAGTTTCTCTATCGCAACATCTTGAGCTATCACCTTCGCCTGCAGTTCTTCCTTCATTCCAGCCAGTTTAAGTCCTTCTGCCTGCGCCATACGCTGTACGGGTACACCGGACATCATCGAAATAACATTAGCTATTTCTTCTTCACCTACCGTTTGGCGATTATCCTTCAAACGGGCCTCCCACTCAACCTTCATCTCTTCCAAGCGGACAGAAAGTTCCTTCTCACGGTCACGGTAGCTGGCAGCCAACTCAAAATTCTGTGACTTTACAGCTTCAGCCTTCAGGCTTCGTGCCTCTTCAATCAGCTTTTCCTGCTCCTCAATTTCTTTCGGAACGTTAATATTCGTCAAATGCACACGCGAACCAGCCTCGTCCAAAGCATCAATAGCTTTATCCGGGAAGTTACGATCGGTAATATAGCGTGCTGACAACTTGACACATGTTTCCAAAGCTTCATCTGTGTAGCTCACATTATGATGGTCTTCATACCTCTCCTTGATATTCTTCAATATTTGAAGCGTCTCTTCAGCCGTGGTAGGCTCTACAATAACCTTTTGGAAACGACGTTCTAAAGCACCGTCTTTCTCGATATTCTTTCTGTATTCATCAAGAGTGGTAGCTCCAATACACTGGATTTCACCACGCGCCAAAGCCGGTTTCAGCATATTGGCAGCATCCATGGAACCGGCAGCAGCACCGGCACCTACAATCGTATGGATTTCATCGATAAAAAGAATGACATTCGGATTTTTCTGCAATTCATTGATAATAGAGCGAATGCGCTCCTCAAACTGACCACGGTATTTTGTTCCCGCCACCACAGAGGCCATATCAAGCATCATCACACGCTTTTCGAACAAGATACGCGAAACCTTCTTTTGCACAATACGTAATGCCAACCCCTCTACGATAGCGGATTTTCCTACGCCTGGTTCGCCAATAAGCACCGGATTATTCTTCTTGCGACGGCTCAAAATTTGCGCCAAGCGCTCAATCTCGCGCTCACGCCCAACAACCGGATCCAGCTTGCCTTCTTCGGCAGCCCGCGTCATGTCTACGCCGAAATTATCCAACACAGGAGTATCATTGGACGGCTTTCTGGATGCAGTCTGTGCAGCTGAGGCTGAACCGGATTCACCGGTACGGGAAGAACGGGGCATATTCATGTCTTCTTCATCCTCTTCATCGTCCTCAGTGAATCCCATTCCCGCATTCGGATTAGTCGATTTCATGGAAAGCTGTTCAAATACAGTCTGGTAATCTACCCGATTTTCTTCCAAAACAGTTGCAGCAAGATTATCACCATCTTTCAAGATAGCCAGCAATACATGTTCCGTATCAGCTGTTACGCTTTTCAGCAGACGTGCTTCAAGCATACACATCTTCAATATCTTGGCCGACATCGGGGACAAAGGTACTTCAGCGTCCGGCAAGAGAGTATCGTCCTTAGCATCTTTCAGGAAACCCTCCAGACGACTTTTTACCCGTTTTAAATCTATATCAAGTTTCAACAATATTTCAATAGCTTTTCCTCCGCCATCACGTAGCATACCAAGCAGAAGGTGTTCCGGACCAATATAGCGATTTCTCAATCGATTGGCTTCTTCCTTACTATAAGTAATTATGTCTGAAACTCTTTGTGAAAAACGATTGTTCATATTTTATAATTCTCCTCAATTAAAAAGGTTATCCACGACAAAGATACGCATTTATTAATTCAGCGTATCATATTTAACTGATTTAATAGTATACAAATCTCGTGCCATAAATCTCAAATCTGTTTTTCCATTTTATACCTTATATATTAATGGCAATTCGGGGAAAAAAGAGGGAGGTAGAACTTCCATATTTATGCCGCAGGCAACAAAGTTTATGGAAGAAAACTTTTGTATATCGTAAAAAAGTAGTACTTTAGCGTGGTTTTTCACGAACCCCCAAATGTATAATTAATAATCTTTTTAAATGCTTGAACAAGACAGAATTATAAAGATTAACATCGAGGAGGAAATGAAGTCATCGTACATTGACTACTCTATGTCGGTCATTGTTTCACGTGCCCTTCCAGATGTTAGAGATGGTTTTAAACCCGTTCACCGAAGAATTCTTTTCGGAATGATGGGATTAGGAAATACCTCCGACAAACCTTATAAAAAATCAGCCAGAGTTGTAGGTGAAGTATTAGGTAAATATCACCCTCATGGCGATTCATCCGTTTACGGAGCTCTTGTACGTATGGCTCAGCCTTGGGCAATGCGTTATATGTTGGTAGACGGACAAGGCAACT
Source organism: Bacteroides muris (ex Fokt et al. 2023) (assembly GCF_024704895.1). Taxonomy (NCBI): domain Bacteria; kingdom Pseudomonadati; phylum Bacteroidota; class Bacteroidia; order Bacteroidales; family Bacteroidaceae; genus Bacteroides; species Bacteroides muris (ex Fokt et al. 2023). The sequence goes on from NZ_JAMZEE010000043.1 coordinate 8,978, forward strand.
ATGGTTCAGTAGACGGCGACAGTGCTGCTGCCATGCGTTATACAGAGTGCCGTTTGCGAAAAATTGGCGAAGACATGATGACAGACCTTGAAAAAGAGACCGTTGACATGCAGAACAATTTTGATGACTCTCTGCAAGAGCCTACCGTCATGCCGGCCCGTATTCCGAATCTTTTAGTTAATGGTGCGTCTGGTATTGCAGTAGGTATGGCTACCAATATGCCGACTCATAACCTGTCTGAAGTTATTGATGCTTGTATTGCATACATTGAAAACAATGACATCGACATAGAAGAGCTGATGACGTATGTCAAAGCTCCTGACTTCCCGACCGGAGGCTATATATACGGCATGAGTGGTGTTCGAGAAGCCTATCTCACGGGACGCGGACGTGTCATAATGCGTGCTAGAGCCGAAATTGAGACTGGTTCGACACACGATAAAATAGTTGTGACAGAAATTCCCTATGGCGTCAACAAAGCTGAATTGATTAAAAATATAGCCGATTTGGCCAATGAAAGGAAAATTGAAGGTATTGCCAATGCTAATGACGAATCCGACCGTGAAGGTATGCGTATCGTTATTGATGTAAAACGTGATGCAAATGCCAGCGTTGTACTCAACAAGCTCTATAAGATGACAATGCTGCAGACATCTTTTGGCGTGAACAATGTTGCATTGGTACATGGCCGTCCACGCCTGCTGAATCTGAAGGATTTGATAAAATACTTCGTTGAGCACAGACATGATGTAGTCATCCGCCGTACTCAGTACGATTTGCGTAAGGCCAAAGAACGTGCACACATTCTGGAAGGATTAATCATTGCATCTGATAATATCGATGAAGTAATCAAGATTATCCGCGCTGCTAAAACACCGAATGATGCTATCTTGGGTTTGATGAATCGATTCCAACTCAGTGAAATTCAGTCACGTGCCATTGTGGAAATGCGTTTGCGCCAACTCACTGGACTGATGCAAGACCAGTTGCACGCCGAATATGAGGAAATTCAAAAGCAGATTGCTTATTTGGAAGAAATTCTTGTCAATGACGAACTCTGCCGCCAAGTTATTAAAGATGAATTGATTGAAATAAAAGAGAAATATGGTGACGAACGTCGCTCGGAAATTGTCTATTCATCAGAAGAATTCAATCCGGAAGACTTCTATGCAGATGATGAAATGATTATCACCATCTCACATATGGGATACATCAAACGCACACCGCTGAGCGAATTCCGTACACAAAACCGTGGTGGGGTAGGCTCTAAAGGTACCGAAACTCGTGATGCAGACTTTGTAGAGCATATTTATCCTGCAACCATGCATAATACCATGATGTTCTTTACACAGAAAGGTAAGTGTTACTGGCTGAAGGTATACGAAATCCCTGAAGGTACTAAGAATTCAAAAGGTCGTGCCATCCAAAATTTGTTGAATATCGACTCTGACGATGCTGTGAACGCCTATTTGCGTGTGAAGAATCTGAACGACCAGGAGTTTATCAACAGCCATTATGTATTGTTCTGTACTAAGAATGGTATCATTAAGAAAACATTGCTTGAACAGTATTCACGTCCTCGCCAAAATGGGGTAAATGCCATCACTATTCGTGAAGACGATCGTGTAATCGAAGTGCGTATGACAAACGGTGACAATGAAATCATCATTGCCAACCGTAACGGACGTGCTATTCGTTTCCATGAAAGTGCTGTACGCGTTATGGGACGTACTGCCACCGGTGTACGTGGCATGACATTAGATGAAGACGGTCAAGACGAAGTAGTAGGTATGATATGCATCAAAAATCCTGAAGCAGAAACAATTATGGTTGTATCAGAACAAGGATATGGCAAACGCTCGGATATTGAAGATTATCGCAAGACCAATCGTGGTGGTAAAGGTGTGAAAACAATGAATATTACCGATAAAACGGGTAAATTAGTGACAATCAAGTCTGTTACAGATGAAAATGACTTGATGATTATTAATAAATCCGGCATTACCATTCGTCTAAAAGTTGCCGATGTTCGTATCATGGGACGTGCTACACAAGGTGTGCGTCTAATCAACCTTGAGAAACGTAATGACGAAATAGGTTCTGTATGTAAAGTCACTTCAGAAAATGAAGAAGAACTTATAGAGGAGGGGAAAGAAAATATCCCTGAAAGCTCTCAGAACGAGGTAAACAACGAAAATGAAGAATAGACATAATATTAATTTAAATTTTCTACAATCATGAAAAGAGTATTATTTTCAATGGTTTTACTATTTGCCGCAAGCTTTACTTTCGCCCAAGAAAAGAACGTGAAAGAGGCTAAAAGTATTGCTAACGGAGTAAATCCTGACTTTGCCAAAGCAGAGGAACTGATAAATCAAGCTTTAACCAATCCCGAAACAAAAGACAATGCTGAGACATGGGATGTAGCAGGTCTTATCCAAAGAAAAAGAAGTGAGAAAGAAATGGAAAATGCCTATCTGAGAAAACCTTATGACACTCTTCAGGTATATAATAGTGCATTGAACATGTGTAAATTTTACTTCAAATGTGACGAATTGGCACAAATTCCCAATGAAAAGGGCAAAATCAAGAATAAATATAGAAAGCCTAATTCTGCTACAATTTTAGCAGAACGCGGTAATCTGATTAATGGTGGTATACAGTTCTTTAATTTGGCCTCACAAAAGGAGGGCGATGCAGCTAATGAAGACAATAAAAAAGCGTTAGATTTCTTTGCAACATATATTGATATTGCTATCAATCCGATGTTTGAAAAGGAAAATTTGTTACAAACAGATACAGTATTACCCCAAATAGCATATTATGCAAGTTTAGCAGCTGCTAAGATGGAAGATTATCCTAGTATTTTGAAGTATGCTCCTTATGCACAAGATGATAAAGAAGTTGGGAAATACGCTATGGAATTTATCTCTACTGCATTAAAAGCCGAAGGTGATACTGTTAAATGGATTGCTTCTTTAAAAGAAGGTATCCAAAAATATCCTGAACATTCATTCTTCTTTGGTCATTTGATTGATTATTATAGCAATAATAACAAATATGACGAAGCTATGCAGTTTGCTGATGATATGTTGGCTAAAGATTCTAACAATACATTCTATTTGTATGTAAAAGGTTACCTTTATCACAATATGAAAGAGTATGATAAAGCTATTGAATTCTATAAGAAAACTATAGAAGTAGATTCTAATTATGCAGAAGCATACTCTAATTTGGGTTTGATTTACTGCTTACAAGCACAAGATTTCTCCGAGAAAGCAACTACAGATATTAATGATTCTAAGTATAAAGAAGACCAAGCTACTCTGAGGACTTTCTATGAAAAAGCAAAACCTTATTATGAAAAGGCAAGAGAACTGAAACCTGATCAAAAAGATTTATGGTTAAATGGTCTCTATAGAGTGTATTATAATTTGCAGATGGGCCCTGAATTCGAAGAAATTGAAAAGCTGATGTAATATTTCTTTCAGTAATAATAAAAGCTTGTTTAGGGACATTCAGTAAATGTCCCTAAAACGTAAGATGGCATATAAAGTCGATAGAGTATATAATCACTTTATATGCCATTGTTATTGTCCTTTTTCTGTGTTTTTTACATAATCCTATTATCTTGCTGGACATGACGTTTCGGAAGAAGTCTGATGATCTCTTTTGATTCGTAAGCATCCAGTATTGTTGTGTAACCAACTAATATTTAGTATCTTTACATCAATAAAAAGAGACAGACAATGGATGAAAAAGATATATTGCTCAAGACGATTGAAGGGCTGAATACCTCCATTGCTTCATTGTCTGCCATCAATAAAAAACAAGCAGATTAGAATGAAAAACTGCAGGAACGTATCAAGGAGTTGACGGTCCAGGTCGCGTGGTTGAACCGCTAACTTTCCTCTGTCGAATCGGATTTATCCGTAAGTGTCCGATAATCGCATATTTACCAACCATGCTTTTCCCCCTATTTTTGTTCTGATTAAAAAAAATGGAAGATAATGGCAATATCACAAAGCGAAATGCAGGTTCTTTATGCAAGATACCTCAAAAGTGGAATGACATTGGAGGATTTCTGTAAGAAACAACAAGTCACGTATATTGGGATATGGTGGAATGGATTAACCAATGGGAAAAGTTACACGGTGAGAAGTTCGTCGAAAACTCAACCGTGACATATCATAGAAGCCAGTCCAGATTGCTAGCCCCATTTTCTGGATCGAAAATCACATCTCAAGCACAAAGGTTGTTCCCGTTGGAGTTTGAAGAGAACGATGTGCCTCTCAGACTGCCGGAAGACGGTCCTGCATTCAGAGCCAGCCTCGAACTGCCAAAACCTGGAACCGTCATCAAAGAAGCCAAGCTCACTTTTCCGAGCGGTATGACTATTGACATACCACAGACAACAATCAAGGCGTTAATCCTAATGGCTATCATATATGAAGGGAACTGTATTGGGATTGATTAAGGATATGAAATATTATTTCTGCCAGGAATCGGTGAATATGAGAAAGGGAATTGAAGGGCTTTGTGGTGTTATACGTGGCAGCCTGTTGCGTGACCCTTTCTCGATGGAAGTATTTGTGTTTCTCTCACGGGACAGGAAACTCTTAAAGATTCTCAGATGGAATGACGGGGCTTTTGTGCTATATACTGTCAAGTTATACAACAGGAAGCGGGTTAATCCTTCATATCACACGGAATCGGAGTCTTATAAGATGAACTGGAATGACTTTTGGAACCTTATAAGCAACCGAAAAAACTGTTTAAACGGACTTGAAAAAGGTGAATGATTTTATGTGTAAAATCATTATAATTATTTGTGTATTAGATAATTAATTATTATATTTAATACATGAATATAAGTAGCATAACCATAATCTGATGGAGCTGGTACGCAGTAAGGACGCTCAAATAGACGGATTGAAACAACTTGTTTCAAGTCTGGTTGAAAAAGTCGATTCTTTAGAATCCGAACTGGCGTCATACAAATCGCTCGTAAAGGAGCAGCTTGATACCATCGGGCTACTGAACAAAAAGATTTTCGGAATGCCAAGAGGGGAGCCATTATCTACACCATCGTGGAAAGCTGTAAACTAAACAATGTCAATCTGTTCGAGTATTTAAAGGTGTGTTCAGCAAGAAACCAGAAGTGGGGGAGACGTATGAAATGTTTCTTCCGAACAAGTGGAAAGTATAAATTGGCTTGTAACTATTCAGCGATTTTTACTGCTGACTTTTTAATAGTGGAAATTGAATATCTCCCAATTCCTTAAAAAATGTATTCGGCTTTGTTTACTAATAAGAAACCGACTATACAGTCATCTTTTGGTTTCCTTTCACTACAAAACCGTCATCGTTTATCATCGGTACATAAATGATAGACCCTTTTTTATATTCTCATCCGTAACAATCTGAAAATCTCTCTTTTTGTTTGAAAACTTAGGCAGCTTCCCATCTTCCTGCAAATTTTTTATTTGCTCTTTTAATGTTATTTTCATCCTGCACAAAAAGCCTCCATTTGTTGTGATTGATGTATATAATTGATAACATATAGAAATGTAATCATCTGCGGGGTCATTCTTGGCTCGTTTGTTGGCAGATTTCCAAGCACTGTCATGTGACTCTTGAATAACGTAATTAAATCCAATGCACCACCGGGGTTTTCATAATGCGATATTAAACATAATCAAGATATTGGTTGAAAACTATATGTACCTATCAATACATTTCGCCAAATAAGCCATGTCCGACCACTAATCCAGTAGTTTAGAAACTTCGTCGAACATCATTTTCTTTTTCAAGAACATCCTTCAATTGTACGTTAGATTGCCAAAGTAAGTAACTAACTAATTTATCTTCCATGATTTTGAGATTAAAACAAGCAAGAAATCCCAATTGTTATCCAGCAATTGGGATTCTATCTCCTCTTAAGCTCGAACAGCCTCTTCAGTCTTACCTGCCATTTCATCTAAAATTTTTAAAGCTCGCTCCAAAACAGTAGTATCATCAATCATAACCAATCCACCATCTGGTCCAGGTTCCAAGTGAATCCCAACACTTTTCCCCTCCTTAAAATTGTGTCCACCAAAAAAATTTCTTACAGTATCAACATTTAGTCCAAGTTCATCGGCTATCCTATGCATACTACCACTGGGCAATGAGTCTTTAATCTTACGTAATTCATTAAATGTTATTGTTCTCATATTCATAAATTTAATGGTTAATACTCTATACTTTTATTATCACGCTATAAATTTAAGGAAAAAAAAGATAAAACAAACTATTTCTTTATCTTTTTTCAAAAAGAATATTGCCTCTCCCCAAAATAATCATTTTTCAAGTGTACAGAATTATAAGCACAGGGAAGAATCCCCTAAAAACATACAGAAACAGCTCGTATAAACCAATAATACCGCTTTATACGAGCCGTGTTTTAGATATAAGGAGAATTAAATACCCTCTACGGTGGAAGCTGGAACCCACCCTACTTTACCGTCTTCCAAACGAATTTCTTTCCATTCACGCATAGAGTTGTCTTTTATTTCAACTTTACGTCCTTCATGAAGAATGAATAGACTTGTACCACTTTCGCTGGGCGTGCTGCGTACTGTGACACTAGGAGCCAACACTATAGCTTCATTACGATTCATCAGTTCGTCTTTTTGCTGAGCAGCAAACACATTACTCAATATAACAAAAACCAAGAATACTATTCCTGCAATGAATCCCACTTTCTTTCCCATGACCTGTTTTGAAAAGAAAAAGAGATAGAATGAAACGAGTAACAGTATAAAGAATACAATCCCCAACTTAGCCCATGCATCTACGCTAAGACAATTAATCAACGATTTAGTCCAAGATACAAAGAAAACCTCAGGAACTGGAATTACCTTATCGATTGTCTTAGAACGTGCTATCTCCAAATTTGCACGAATATCAGCGTTACCAGGCTCCAACAACAAGGCACGCTCATAATTCAATATAGCTTTTGCCATATCATCTGCCTTATAATAACTGTTGCCAAGATTATAATAGATTTCTGCAGCCTCTCCCTTCTTTAATAGATTCTCATATATTTGAATGGCAGAAGCATAATCATTCCGTATATAGGCGCTGTCACCTTCAGCTTTTGTCACATTGCTTTCTTGTCTTGCAGCAGAGAATTCCGCATGTGAACTGGCAGATGTAGAATCACCGGCAGTCTGTAATGTATCTACAGATGCGGAATTCTGCCCATAGGCAGTAATTGCCATCGCTAGACTAAGAGTAAAAAACAATATTTTATTCATTACCATTTCCTCCTGATTAATGTTTTATCGAGTTTTCCATTTTGCTGATAACTTCCAAAGAAGCTGAATATACCTTATCCATAGCCTGGTTATCATCACCCGGAGCAAAGCGGGCAAACTCACAGTTGTTCAATGCATCGAGGAATTCCTTTATCAACGCATCATTCACACCATAATTACGAAGTTCCTCTTCGATATTATCCTTAGACAAACGGGATACCGGAATGTTCAATTTATCACTGATATATCCCCAAAGAGCCTTCAAGACCTCATCATAAAACGCATCTTTCTTATTCTCAGCCAGTAATTTACCAGCTTGCTTCATACGTTTCACCGCCACTTTATTGGCTTTCTTGGTACGCATCTTTGCTACATTTGCATTGGCTGCTATTTGCTTACGATAGATGATAAAAAATGCAATGAATGCAATACCCGGTATCAAATAAAGCAACCAATACGTCAACGAACCGAAGAAGAAATCGCCTTTGGGAGACAGAGTAACATTATTCTGCTTGATAAAACGAATATCCTCGTTCAATACTTTCAAATCTTCCTTGCTTGTAAAGTTTGCAATGGTCTGAGCAGCATTACCTGCTCCCTTTTCCACATGTAATTCGTATTCTTCTGTAGTCAACGTTTTATACGAACGGGAATTAATATCAAAATAACTAAATCTTACGGCAGGAATCTTATAAGTTCCGGCATTACGCGGAATTGCCAGATACTCGATGACCTTGCTACCGGAGAGGCCCGAATTTGTCAGACGGAATTTACTGTCCACCTTCGGATCATATACTTCAAAATCCTCGGGGAATTTAACTTCCGGATTAGAAAACAATTTCAGATTGCCGGTACCAGAAATGACAAGTCTGACAGTAACAGCATCATTGGTCTTGACATTTGTACTATTGATAGAAGAAGTTATATTGAACTCTCCCACTCCTCCCGAAAAATCGGCTGGCTTACCTGCCGGCAAAGGTTTTACGTCAATTGTCAGTTGCGGAGTCAAAATTGTCTTCTTGACTTCTACGTAATTGCTTCCTCCATTGAAAAATGCCTCAAACGGATCGGCAACTTGTGTAGCTTTTGCAATGGAAGCGTCAAAGCGTGCAGCATCAATTGTCAGCTTACCGGCTTGTTGCGGGAACAACACAAACTGACGATAGATAGTAGACTGATAATTTCTACCTTTATAATGCTCCAATCTCCATCTTCTATCATTAGGCAATTCTACTTCCTGAGAATGGAATCCTTTGAAGTCAGGCAATTTCACATTATCAAACATGCGTAAGTCCACCAAAGTGTATATCTTGTATGTCAGTAGAAAAGCCTCTTGTTCATACACCGTCATCTTACTGGCAGTGGCTGTAATGAACAAATCACTATTCGATACAGATGTTCCGGAAGAAGCGCGGCTGGCAACGTCCCCACTCTGTTTGCCGCCATTTCCAGAAGATGCTCCATTGGCAGACTGATCTGCCGGAAGAACCCTTACTTGTACAGAATTAGAAACCATTTGATTACCATCAGCAGTAATAGTGGCTCCCGGAATGGTAAAATCACCTTCTGCAGTGGCCATTAAAATGTAAGTGAATGTAATGCTGCTGGTTGAAGTCGTCTGTCCATTAATCATCTGCACACTACTTTGCTGCGAGCGGCTGGGTCCCATCAACACATCAAATCCCTTAATAGAAGGAGCACGAAAATCCCTCACCTTTTGTGTAGTCACCGTATACGACAGTCTGAACTGGTCTCCTACCGCCACAGCGTCAGGAGCAGACGCAGTAAACGATACCTTGCCATCGGCAAAGGCATTCATACTGACTGCAATCAGTGCTATCCATAAGAAAACTATTTTTCTCATATATTACTTCCTATTATGTTTGTTACCAATCCTTTTCCAAGCGACCTCCTTGAAGTACCTGCTGCTTTTTCACTTTATCTTGCACATCCTTCTCGTCTTGCATGACAGAGTTCAACAGCTGCTCGGCATTTTCCTTAGACATCTCATTATCTTTCTTTTCCGGCTGAGAAGGTTGTTGTTGCTGGTCTTGATTCTGTTGCTGGTCTTTCTGCCGATCCTGCTGTTTATCCTGCTCCTTCTGTCGGTCCTGTTTATCCTGATCTTGATTCTGATTCTGGTTCTGCTGCTGGTCTTGCAACTGTTTCTGTGCCAAAGCAAGGTTATAGCGCGTTTCATCATCTTTCGGATTATTGCGTAACGACTCCTTATAAGCTTCTACCGCCTTTGCATAATCCTTCTGAGAATGAAAGATGACTCCCATATTATGATAAATCTGTGACAAGTTCGATTTGTCCTTTTCTATCTTGGTTGCTCCCACATATTGCTCCATCGCTTCCTGCAGCTTGTTCTGCTGAGTCAATGTATTCCCCAGGTTAAACATAGAGACCGTTGATTTAGGGTTCGCCTCCAAAGCCTTCCGATAGCTCACTTCTGCATCCACATATACGCTATCCTTAAAAAAACGGTTTCCCTTACGGATATAATCGCGCTCCGCTTTCTGCGCATAAGCTGAAACTGCTACTAACAGCAGCAATACCATTCCAATATACTTTTTCTGTAACATACGCATCATTTCTTATTAGAAAATAAATGAATGTTGCGGAACAGAGGATTCTTGCGCTCCAATATCAACATCTCAGCCAGTAACAACAGCAGGATAATCCATGCCACTGCCTGAAACTGTTCATTGAATTCCGTGTACACCTGTGTTTCCACATCTGCCTTTGCCATCTTGCTGATTTCCTGACTAATCGCTTTCTGTGCACCATTTGTATTGTCTACGCGCACATAAATACCATTTCCTGCCTGAGCAGTTTCCTGGCACATATGCTCATTCAAGCGGGTAACGATTACGTTACCTTCACGGTCACGACGATAATCATTAGTGCCCTCTATTGGAATGGGGGCCCCCTCAGGCATACCTACCCCTAATACATTGACCTGGATACCTTTCTCAGCAGCGGCCTTAGCGGCTTCTACAGCACCACCTTCATGGTTTTCACCGTCGGTGATGACAATAACAGTACGTCCCACTCCTTCCTGAGGGGTGAAACTCCGGGCAGCCAGATTTATTGCAGCTCCAATTGCCGTACCTTGCTTGGAAATCAGCGAAGGGTCGATGGACTCCAAAAACATCTTGGCAGAAATATAATCACTCGTAATAGGTAACTGGGTAAATGCGTCACCTGCAAAAACAATCATACCGACCTTGTCATTTTGCATCTTATCCACCAACTGTGCCACCAGCCGTTTTGCCTTCTGCAATCGGCTTGGCTGTACGTCTTGTGCCAGCATGGAATTGGATATATCCAGCGCAATCATCACTTCCACTCCCTGACGTTTTACCGTCTCCAGTTTGGAACCGAACTGTGGACGTGCCAGCAGTACCGTGAACAATCCGATAGCCGCAAAAACCAACCAAAACTTCACATCCGGACGGTATTTGGAAACATCCGGCATTAACTGTGCCATCAGTATAGGGTCACCAAACTTACGAATGGCTTTCCTCCTCCGATAATTGGAGTACAAGTAGAAGGCTGCCAATAAAGGCAGTAGCAGCAGCAAGTACAAATATGCAGGTTCTTCAAATCGAAACATATTCTTATTTACTATTTTACAATTTACTATTTACTATTTTAGTGCAAGCATATCGAAAAGATCCTCTTACGGAATCTTCTTCAATATAGAGTTGCGCAACAGTACCTCCAGCAATACACACAAGAAAGCAGCCAACGCAAACCAGCGGTACTCTTCCTGACGCTTGCTGTATTCTTTTACATTCAATTTTGTTTTCTCCAGCTTGTCTATCTCCTCATACACTTCCTTCAACTTCGAATTGCTGGTGGCACGGAAATAGTTACCTTCCGTTGTTCCGGCAATCTGTGTCAAAGTCTTTTCATCAATCTCGACGGGCATATTGACATATTGCACTGTTCCGCCTACCGGATAAGGATAAGGAGCCATACCATTGGTTCCTACCCCAATAGTATAAACGCGAATGCCAAAGCTTTTGGCTATTTCAGCAGCCGTTAAAGGAGAAATATCACCTTTATTATTGACACCGTCCGTCAGCAGAATAATGACTTTCGACTTTGCCTTGCTATCCTTCAAACGGGTAACGGCATTGGCAATACCCATACCGATTGCAGTTCCGTCTTCAATCAGCCCGCATTTCATATCTTTAAGCAAGTTCAACAATACGGCATGGTCTACTGTCAATGGACATTGCGTAAAGCTTTCTCCTGCAAACAAAGTTATACCTATATTGTCATTCGGACGTCCGTTAATAAACTCTGCCGCCACATCTTTGGCTGCTTCTAACCGATTAGGTTTCAGGTCTTCAGCCAGCATACTGGTAGAAACGTCCATAGCAAGCATAATATCAATACCCTCAATCTCACTGTTCTGCCAGCTATCTGTGGTTTGCGGACGTGCCAAAACAAGGATAATCAGTATCAAGGCAATTATCCGCAGTACAAACGGTACATGCAATAAATAGTTCTTATAGCTTCTAGGAGTATGAGCATACACACGGGCATCTGAAATCTGAAGCGTAGCTTCACTATTCTTCCACTTCATAATATACCATACTATATAGGGTATAAGCAACAACAGCAAAAATAAATATTCAATATTGGCAAAAACCATATTTATGTACGATTTAACGATTTACAATTCAGCTTCGTTCCAAACATCCTTCATTTTTCATTCATATATATCTGATTGAAGTCACTTTTTCAGCATTAAGCAAAATAATTATACAACTCCAAACCGATGTATATCAATGAACCCGCAAGGGCTACAGCCAATACCACAATACCTGCTCCTAGCAAAATCTTGGTACGCAAAGAACGTTTCTCGATAATGGTAATCTCAGTAGGCTGCGGCTTGGCATTCTCCTCTTCTTTCTCCTTGGTTTCATTAATAAAGTCAATGGCATTAATCAGGTTAGCGTCATTTTCGTTCATCAACGGATTATGCTTGGCAAATTTCACCAAATCTGCAGTCTGAAACAATTCACGCAAATCAGAAATCGCATCCTTATCTCTTATTTCCAGTAACTTATCTATGATTTCCGTAGAAGTCATTTCTAACGCATTGAAACCAAAACGGTCTTTTATATACATACGAAGAGTATCGGTCAATTCTGTATAATATTCCTTCGGCTCCCCTTTCTGCCATACCTTCTCATTTTTGATACGTTCTATCTCCTGCATGGCCAACTGATGGGGAGGCAGCTTAGGCTCCACCTTCACCTTACGGATAATAGGCTTATTGTCAAAGAAACGCATTATCAGATAGACAAGCAATATCCCTATCGGGATAATCAGCGCACCGCAAGCCATAAGACCATACCAATCTTCCCAAGCAAAAGGTGCTTGCATCACTGTTTTGGGGCCAAAGAACTGTTCCGGATTCTCCGGGTCTAACGGGACATTCACTGAATATACTTTCAAGGCCAACGCTTTCGAGCAATACTTCTCATTATCCACTGTCACCTCCATAGGCGGTAGATAATAAAGAGCCGAGTCGAAAGAAGTAATTGTATACTCTTGAGTTATCAATGCACGCCGGCCATCATTCAGCAGTTGCGTATCCGGCTTGGCCACATCAATAATTTCAACCCCATTTACCAGCGTATCGGTATATATCGGGAATATGGCACGCTTATCGGCTTCCAGAGATACTTGAAGCTTTATCCTTGCCTGCTCTCCAATAAGAATCTGCAAAGAGTCAATCGTAGCATCTACCGTTACAGACTGGGCTACTGCCCTTCCCGACCATGCCATTATCAATAACGCTATCAGAAATAAATATCTTTTCATTTTCCGATTAATTTCGTTTCGCAAACAAATTCATTAATGCCTTGACATAATCTTGGTCGGTACGTACCGACACATTGTCAACATTACTCTTGGTAAACGTTTCATTCAATTCCGCCTGCTTGTTCACCCACCAATCATGATGGGCACGACGCACAGCACGCGAGGAGGTGTCGATCCACTGCTCGTGTCCCGTCTCGGCATCCCTAATCTTCATCAGTCCCACAGATGGCAATTCTTCCACACGACGGTCGTACACCTGAACGGCAACCAAGTCATGCTTACGATTGGCAATGGTCAAGGCGTTCTTGAAACTTTCCAGGTCTATGAAGTCCGACAGGATAAAAGCCGTACAGCGACGCTTCATTACGTTTGTCAGATACTCCAATCCCAGACGAATGTTAGTCCTCCGGCTTTCCGCATGAAAATCTATCAATTCGCGGATGATATAAAGTATATGCTTACGTCCCTTCTTGGGCGGAATAAACTTTTCAATTCGGTCAGAAAAGAAGATGACACCAATCTTATCATTGTTCTGAATGGCCGAAAATGCAAGTGTTGCGGCAATTTCTGTCACCATATCCTTCTTCATCTGCTTTACCGTACCGAATTCCAAACTACCGGAAACATCTACCAGCAACATCACAGTCAATTCGCGCTCCTCCTCAAACACCTTGACGTAAGGCTTATTGAAGCGGGCGGTCACATTCCAGTCGATGTCACGTATGTCGTCGCCAAACTGATACTCACGCACTTCGGAGAATGCCATACCTCTACCCTTGAAGGCTGAGTGATACTGCCCGGCAAAGATATTGTTGGACAATCCGCGCGTTTTTATCTCAATCTGACGGACTTTCTTCAAAAGTTCTGTTGTTTCCATTGATTTATTTTAATAATCTCATTTAAGCACACAAGCGCAATTTAGTTTATAACAGAAACTTCCCTATGAAAAGGGGGGGGGAGGTTTTGAATGCTCAAACCTAAGGCTTATGACGCTAAACCTCAGGTCCAGGACTATAAACCTCAAGTCTACGAAAACCTTTATTATGCGTTAGGGCACTTCAACCTTATTCAGTATCTTGCTGACGATTTCATCAGATGTCATATTGCTGGCTTCTGCCTCGTAAGTCAAGCCGATACGGTGGCGAAGTACGTCGTGTGCCACAGCGCGCACATCCTCCGGAATGACATAACCGCGGCGCTTGATGAACGCGTAGCTACGGGCAGCCAGGGCCAGGTTGATGGAGGCACGGGGCGAACCGCCGAAACCAATCATGTCTCTCAGCTCTTTCAGATCGTACTTCTCCGGATAACGGGTGGCAAATACAATATCGACAATATATTTTTCGATTTTCTCGTCCAAATATACCTGGCGAACCACCTTGCGGGCTTCGATAATTTCGTCAGCTTTCAGGATTGGCTTCACGTTGAACTTTTCTCCGTTGATATTCTGGCGGATAATCAGTTTCTCCTCTTCCAGTTTCGGATAGTCAATTACGACTTTCAGCATGAAACGGTCCACTTGCGCTTCGGGCAGCGGATAAGTACCTTCCTGCTCAATAGGATTTTGCGTGGCAAGCACCAAGAACGGCTTGGGCAACCCGAAAGTTTCATTGCCGATAGTAACTTGACGTTCCTGCATGGCTTCCAGCAAAGCACTCTGTACTTTGGCGGGAGCACGGTTGATTTCATCTGCCAAAACAAAGTTTGCGAAAACCGGACCTTTTTTTACTTGAAACGTTTCATCCTTTTGACTGTAAACCATTGTACCTATTACATCGGCAGGCAACAAGTCGGGCGTAAACTGAATGCGACTATATTGTGCATCAATCAGCGAAGAAAGTGTCTTGATAGCCAAAGTCTTTGCCAAACCGGGCACACCTTCCAACAATACATGTCCATCAGACAACAAACCAATCAACAACGACTCTACCAGATGCTTTTGTCCTACAATGACCTGGTCCATACCTGTGGTAAGATTGGTAACGAAAGCACTTTGTCTTTCAATCCGCTCATTCAGTTCGCGGATGTCAATTGTTTCAGCCATAAATCAATCTATTTTTTAATGTTTAATTTCCTCATTTATCCGGTTTTTAACCGGTAATCATTTTTTTAGCTCCCAAAAGTACAGGAATAAATTAACCATACCAACTAATTTTTATTAAAAAAACTATGCGAAGCCCTTAGATTAAACTACTTTCATAGAGTTTAGTATTTAACAAAAAAAGAAGCAGCAATTTTTTTACTGCTTCTTGGCCAGTTTCGGTATCTTGATAGTGGTACCATAAGGCACATTATCCGGATTCTTGATTACGTCGGGATTATGCTTCACGATATAAGGCCAAAGAGCTTTTGTTCCGTAAAAACGAAGTGCCACCCTAGTCAGCGTTTCTCCTTCCTTGATGGTATAAGTGGTTTCTGTTCCCACAATCGTATACCCCACAGAATCCGGTTTAAACGGTACAACTGTCTTTTTCTGCTCTTTTTTAGGAGCAAAAAACTGTGCTTGTACATTTTCTTTGGGAGTCTTTTTAAGCGCAGCGGTTGTTGCAGCAACAGTTTCTGCCACAGTATCTGTCCGGGCAGGAACTACAACATTTTTAAAAACAATACTGTCTGTCAAAGCAATATTGTCTTTACCGGTAAGAACATTCGCCTTTTTAGTAACAGATTCCTTTACATCTGAATCTGCAACTTCTTTTACAAGAAGGTTTGTCGCAAATTTGTCAAGCAAGTCCGGATAATACATGAAAGCTACAGCACCACCACACAATAACACTACAAAAATAACGATGCCTATAAAATATTTCATAGTCGAAGAATCTGCCATATCTTTTACCACTGCCTCAGACGGTTTCAGCTCAGTAGCAGCTATATTTTCAGGTATTGCTTCCGGTTCAGTTTTTTCCGGTTTCTCCTCTTCAACTTCCGATTCTGGCTCGACTAACGGTTCTTCCACTAAAGCAGCCTCTTCCGCCACCGCTTCTTTTATTGTAATTTCATCTTCTACGATTACAGTTTCTTCTTCAACAGCAAGTTCAACCTTCTCCTTTACCTCTTGTTCCGGAGTCTTGATTTCAATATCTTCATCATCTTCACTGTCATTTTCCTGCAAAGTATCCTCAAGCACTGTAGCGTCATTCAAAACTACAGTTTCAAAATGCGAAAATGGTCTATTGACAATATCTTTCAAAGCCGGTTCTGGCGTAAACGACACTTTTGTATGCCCTTGTATCTCAAACCTTTCCCCCGTATTCACATTAACGCTTTCACGACTCCCGACATCTATCAGCTTGAAAGTCCCCAAACCTCGTATCTTCACATACTTGTCCTTCTCCAATGACTCCTCAATCAGCTGGAAGAATTCTTTCACAAAACTATCCGCATTCCTCTTGCTCATGCCATGCCTTTCAGCCAGCGTGTCTATCAGATCTTGTATGTTCAGTTTCTCATTCATATACGGGAGATTTTTAAAAGCCAGTTACTTAAACTTATCCTTCAATAATGTACTCGGCTTATAAGTCAACACCAATTTAGGAGGTACCAACATACGCTGCTTTGTAGTCGGATTCACTGATATACGCTCTGCCTTCTTTTTCACTTCGAATGTGCCGAAGCCTTGTATAGAGATAATATTCCCCTCCTCCAACTGTCGTGTCATATCCGACAGCAATGAAGCAACCAACTCAGAAGTATCTTTCAATGTATATCCTAACCTCCGCGACAATTCAGAAGTAAACTCTTTGTTATTCAAAATGTAAGCTTTTAAATTGAACTTCAGTGCTATATTAGCAAATCTTCTTCACATATGCAAGAAGATAAGGAAAATTCTTTAAATTATTCGCCCAAAAAGGTCGAAATCATCGGAATTAATTATCTCTACATGGTAAAAGTTACCTATATGTAATGTTTTGTCTCCACGTTCAATCAGAACCTCTGGATCCACTTCAGGAGAATCAAATTCTGTACGTCCGATATAATATTCACCTTCAAGCCGGTCAATGATTACTTTCATCCGCCTGCCTACTTTTTCAGCACTCAGCTCCCCTGAAATGCCTTGTTGAATAGACATTAACTCATCCAGGCGCGCTTGCTTCACTTCTTGGGGAATAGAATCCTCGTATTCGGCAGCAGCATATGTCCCTTCTTCTTCCGAATACGCAAAAGCCCCCATTCTATCGAAACGAACTTTATGGACAAACTCTTTCAGTTCCTCAAAATCAGTTTCTGTTTCTCCCGGATGCCCCACCATCAGTGTAGTACGGAGATGGATACCGGGAACCTCCTCACGGAATTGTTCTATCAACTTATAAGTCTCAGCCTTCGTCACATGGCGGCGCATCCTTTGCAGCATATTGTCGCTGATATGTTGCAGGGCAATATCCATATATTTACATACATTGTCACGTTCGCGCATCACACGAAGCAAATCAGCCGGGAAATGCGCCGGATAAGCATAGTGCAAGCGTATCCACTCCACTCCGGGAATATCCGAAATCCGCTCAACAAGCTCGGGCAACATTTGCTTCTTGTATAAATCCACTCCGTAATAGGTCAACTCCTGGGCTATAACTTGGAATTCCCTTACACCACATGCAACCAGATATCTCACCTCACCAAGTATCTCCTCCATCGGGCGTGACACATGTCGTCCCGTAATGATGGGAATAGCACAATAAGAACATTTACGGTCACACCCTTCGGATATCTTCAAATAGGCATAATGCTTTGGAGTGGTCAGTGTACGCTCTATGTGCAACTCGTCATGATAGGCCTTTCCCAAATCCTGCAACAATTCTTTCCAATTGAATTTACCATAGAATTTATCCACCTGGGGAATTTCAACGGCCAATTCTTTCAGATAACGTTCCGAAAGACAACCCATTACATAAAGCTTTTCCAAGTTTCCTTCCTCCTTGGCCTGCGCAAATTCCAGAATCATATTAATGGATTCCTCTTTGGCATCACCGATGAAACCGCAAGTATTGATTACGACAATCTGTCCTTTTGGCCTTTCCGCATCATGTGTCACATAGAATCCCTCTTCTTCCAACTGGCGCATCAAATGTTCCGAATCCACTAGGTTTTTAGAACATCCTAAAGTAATGATATCTATAGTCTTCCGTTTCATGCATTCTCCCCAAACAGTGAATCAACAAATTCCTTTTTACGGAACACCTGCAAATCTTCCACTCCTTCACCCAATCCAATATATTTAACCGGAATTTTAAACTGGTCTGAAATGCCGATGACTACGCCACCCTTGGCTGTTCCGTCCAACTTTGTAACAGCCATTGCCGTAACCTCTGTTGCCAGAGTGAACTGCTTGGCTTGCTCGAATGCATTCTGTCCGGTTGAGCCATCCAACACAAGCAACACTTCATTCGGAGCATCAGGGACAACCTTCTTCATCACATTCTTGATTTTCGTCAGTTCATTCATCAAACCGACTTTATTATGAAGGCGTCCTGCCGTATCTATAATTACTACATCCGCATTATTGGCAGTTGCAGAATTCAGTGTGTCAAAAGCGACTGAAGCTGGGTCGGCACCCATTTTCTGCTTCACAACAGGCACGCCTACCCGTTCACCCCATATTACCAACTGCTCCACTGCAGCAGCACGGAAAGTATCGGCAGCACCCAGATAAACAGATTTTCCGGCTTTCTTGAACTGATAAGCCAGTTTACCAATCGTAGTGGTCTTCCCTACACCATTGACGCCCACTACCATAATGACGTATGGTTTCTTAGCAATCGGTGCTTCAAAGTCATCCACATCCTCCGAATTATTCTCCGTAAGCAACGCTGCGATTTCATTACGTAAAATATGATTCAGCTCAGTGGCATTCATATATTTGTCTGCTGCTACACGCTTTTCGATACGTTCAATAATTCTCAGTGTCGTTTCCACGCCCACATCCGAAGTTATCAACACCTCTTCCAAATTATCCAATACTTCATCATCAACTTTTGACTTTCCTGCCACGGCACGTGCAATCTTGCCAAACACACTTTCTTTGGTCTTAGATAATCCTTTATCTAATGTTTCCTTTTTTTCCTTGGAGAAAAAACTAAAAAATCCCATACGTTAATTATTTTTATGCAATCTATTTTCGCATTCCCTGTAAAGATATTGCAAACCGAATATAGAATAAAAATGAACTCGTTCATTTCTTATGCTAAGGTGCAGCCTATCTTCGCATTTTCAGCAAAGATATAACAAAACTGACGAATATTAAAAACTTCATCCTCTTTTTAATTGAGTAGAAGGAAAACGAAGTAGTTTTCCAATCTCTCACATCACCGTACATGCCGTTCGGCATACAGCGATTCCTATTCGGGGCACCCATTTGAGATAGCAGTCCATTAGGAGCACATATCCAGTCCTACGCAACCTATCATTAGACATTGCGGAGGTTACAAGTCGGCTTTTTCCCACACACTAATAACCATACCGGGCATACACAAAGAATCCCCTTACCGGAAAACCGACAAGGGGATTTTTATAATCCATCAGCGCTTTACAGCCACTGTATTTATCTTATTTCTTAAAGAAGTTCTGAACATCTTCATTACGGACCATCTGTTCATCAAAGATGTAAGCACCAGTCTTAGGAGACTTCACCATTTTGATAACCTTTGTATAAGAACGTCCTTCTTTACTTCCTTCGTGCAAGGTTGCTACCGCTTTCTTTGCCATAAGTTATAGATTTATTATTTGATTTCTTTATGTACTGTTACTCTCTTCAGAATCGGGTTATATTTCTTCAACTCCAATCTCTCTGTGGTATTCTTTCTGTTCTTCGTCGTAATATAACGAGAAGTACCCGGCATACCGCTATCTTTGTGTTCTGTGCATTCCAGAATCACCTGTACTCTGTTACCTTTTGCTTTCTTTGCCATAATCAGTATTCTCCTCTAATTTAGCCAATAACTTTAATGCTTTTCCAATCACAATAACCTTTAGCTACCGCATCTTTCAAAGCAGCGTCCAGTCCTTTCTTATTAATAACGCGCAAACCATTAGCGCAAATGCTAAGGCTGATCCAGCAATCCTGCTCTACATAGTAGAACTTCTTGTTAAACAAGTTCAAATCAAAGGTTCTCTTCGTTCTTCTCTTTGAGTGTGAAACATTGTTGCCAATCATGGCCTTCTTTCCGGTAATTTGACAAATCTTTGACATTTCTATCTTAATTTTATAGTTTTCTTTTTTGCCTATTTCAAACAGAGCGCAAAGTAAGCACTTTTATCGTTACCAAACAAGTTTTTCCTAAAATAATTCACTGTATAATAGTATTTTTTCCTCATTTCAATCTCTTATAAAGCAACATAAGGGCATTTTGAATTGCTTTTTTCACATTTCCCTTTCTTCCCTCGTCTCCCTCCTGCTTCATGGTAACGATTTCATTTTTATAGGCAGCAGCTATCCACACTGTGCCCACCGGCTTTTCCGGAGTTCCGCCTCCAGGACCTGCAATGCCGGAAGTAGCCACTGCACAATCTGTTTTCAGCGTTTTCATCGCACCTTTCACCATTTCTGTAACAGTTTCGCGGCTTACCGCTCCATATTTTTCCAATGTTTCGGCAGACACATGCAACAAAGACATCTTTATTTCATTGGAATACGCCACTATACCACCATTAAAGTATTCCGAACTGCCAGGAATAGAAGTTATCAAAACAGCAATTCCCCCGCCCGTACAACTTTCTGCGGTAGAAAGGAACAATTTCTTTTCTTTCAGCAGCTCTCCAACCTTTTCTTCCAACTTCATACCTTATATATTATTATATACTTATCCTAAAGTAACACGCGAATAAGCAGGTGCCTCCATTGGACAAAAATCTTTGTCCAGATATTTAAAGTATCCTGTAATGGCAATCATGGCGGCATTATCTGTCGTATAGCTGAACTTCGGAATAAATATCTTCCAGCCATATTTCCCTGCATGCTCACGAAATGCATTACGTAATCCATTATTAGCGGAGACGCCTCCTGCCACAGCCACTTCCTTTATCTTATATTGCTTGGCGGCTTTACGCAACTTGTCCATCAAGATATCCACAACAGTAGCCTCTAACGAAGCTGCCAAATCCGTCTTATGATGCTCGATAAAATCGGGATTTTCCTTCATCCAGTCACGCAAAGAGTAGAGAAATGAAGTCTTCAATCCACTGAAACTATAATCCAGCCCCGGAATATGCGGCTTGCTGAACGAGAAGGCTTTAGGATTACCCTGACGGGCCAGCTTATCAATAATAGGACCACCCGGATACCCCAATCCCATTACCTTCGAGCATTTGTCAATTGCCTCGCCTGCAGCGTCATCAATCGTCTGCCCCAGAATCTCCATATCATTATAAGCCTTCACTAAAATAATTTGCGAATTACCACCGGAAACCAGCAAGCAAAGGAAAGGAAACTCCGGCTGCACATTATCTTCACCTTCTACTTTAATAAAATGAGCTAACACATGTCCATTCAAATGATTAACATCAATCATAGGAATACCTAATGAACGGGCGAACCCTTTGGCAAAAGATACCCCCACCAACAAAGACCCCATCAATCCCGGTCCACGAGTAAAGGCCACAGCATTCAATGCCTCTTTGGTTACTCCGGCGCGTTTCAATGCCTCATGCACTACCGGAACTATATTTTGTTGGTGCGCACGGGAAGCCAGTTCAGGCACTACCCCACCATATGCTTCATGCACAGCTTGGCTGGCCACCACATTCGAAAGCAGATAGCCATCTTTGATGACAGCTGCAGAAGTGTCATCACAAGAAGATTCTATTCCCAAGATTATTGTACTCATAATGTTTATTTACGTTTAAACGCTGCAAAAGTAGTGATAAAAGTACGATTCATAACGTATTATTTCATATTTTTGTGGCGAGATTATAAAAATTAACCGCCTATCAGAAAGCTAAAAAAAACAGTACGCTGGGTACTCGGTATTGTATTGGGCCTGTATATCGGTACCATCATGTTGCTGAACATTCCATATGTTCAGCGGCAAATGTCTGTATTTGTTGCCAATGAACTGGCTTCCATGCTGGACAGCAAGATTTCCATTGGGCGAATAAACATAGGATTGCTGAACCGCATAATCATCGACGACCTGCTCCTGAATGACCTGTCCGGTAAAGAAATGCTGAAGGTGACCCGTCTTTCTGCCAAATTCGATATTCTCCCCCTATTCAGCGGCAAAATATCCATCAGTAATATACAATTGTTTGGATTTAACATCAATCTGAGCAAGCAGACTCCCAAGGATAAACCTAATTTTCAGTTTGTACTTGACGCATTCGCATCCAAAGATACGGTTCAAAAGAAAACCAATCTGAATCTCCGTATCAATTCCTTACTGATACGTCGCGGAAAGGTTTCGTATGATGTTCTGTCTGAAAAAGAGACTCCGGGAAAGTTCAATCCACAGCATCTCCGCTTGCGCAACATTATTGCAAACATCTCCCTAAAAGCATTGCAAAATGATTCTATTAATGCCGCCATCAAGCGTCTGAGTATCGAAGAGGAGCACTCCGGATTTGAATTGAAGAAACTAAGCCTAAAGGTTATCGGCAACAACCAACGGATGAAAATCGAAGATTTTGCCATTGACCTCCCCAACACCTCTTTAGCAATGGATACTATACACATGGATTATGACAACCTGGGGGCTTTTAACAATCTTGCCCAAGATGTACGTTTCTCATTCCATTTGCTACCCTCTCAAATTGCCTTGCAGGATTTATCGGCTTTTGTTCCGGCTTTCAGTTCCTTCAAGGAGAAATTGCAAGTAGAGGTACAGACGGACGGTACCATCAATCAACTGAATTGTCCACACCTTTCCGTCTCTGTCAGAAATCATTTTTATCTGAGGGGAGACGTATCTCTGCAAGACCTTTCCCATCCGGAAAGTGCTTATATATTCGGCAATTTGTCCAATTTGTACGTAGATCCGGAAGGAATGGCCTTCCTTGTTCGGAATTTCAGCAAGAACTATAATGGAGTACCTCCAGTCCTGCAACACTTGGGAACGGTTTCCTTCCGTGGAGAAGTCTCGGGCTACTTCACAGACCTCGTAACTTACGGACAAGTACGCACCGACATCGGAACCATCCAAACTGACGTAAAACTAAGTTCTAACAAAGATAAAGGTTATTTTGCCTATTCCGGTGCAATAAAAACAAAGGAATTCGAACTTGGCAGGATGTTGGGTAACAATAAACTCGGCAAAGTAACCTTTAACCTGGATGTCAACAGTAATCATTACGAAAACCAATACCCGTCTGTCATATTGAAGGGATTGGTTACCTCCATTGATTACAGCGACTACACTTACGAGAACATCACCTTGGATGGAGAATACAAGCAGGGAGGTTTCACAGGAAAAGTCGCCTTGGATGACACCAATGGTACTGTTATTTTGAACGGTACTATCAATACCGCCAGTCGGATACCTACTTTCAATTTTCAGGCAAACATCGACAAATTTCGTCCTCATGCCCTACATCTGACACCCAACTATGAAGATGCGGAAATATCAGTCAAGGTCAAAGCTGACTTCACCGGTGGTTCCATTGACGAGATGAACGGTGAAATCAACGTTGACAGCTTACTGTTCGCAGCTCCAGAAGCACAATACTTTCTGGACAATCTGAAGATATCTGCCATAAGGAAAAGCAAAGACCGGAAACAGCTGACCATCCAATCCAATTTTCTCCAAGGTAGCATAGAAGGAGACTATTCTTATCGTACCTTGCCTGCCAGTGTACTGAATATCATACAGCGTTATATCCCCGCCCTGATTCTGCCAGACAAGAAACCCATAGAAACTGAGAATAATTTTCATTTCGACATGCACATTTACAATACGGAACTACTCTCCACCGTCTTTCAGATTCCGATAAAAGTATATACCCATTCCACTATCAAAGGATACTTCAATGACAAGGCACAGCGGCTCCGCGTAGAAGGCTATTTTCCCCGTCTCCGCTATGAGAACAAATTCATTGAATCAGGAATGTTCCTTTGCGAGAATCCCAGTGACCAATTCCATACGCGCCTACGTTTCAACAACCGCAAATCAAATGGCGCAGTCAATATAGCCTTAGAAGCGCAAGCCCAGAACAACAGCATACAGACCACGCTGAATTGGGGTAACAGTAGCACTGTAACCTACAGCGGAAAACTTGCCGCTGTCGCCCATTTCATCCGTGAACAGAAAGAAGCAAATGAAAGCAAGAGAGACTTAAAAACCGTCATTGATGTTCAGCCCACCAACGTAATACTGAACGATACACTGTGGGATATACATCCTTCTCAGGTGGTATTCGACTCCGGCAAAGTGTACATCAATGGTTTTTACTTTAGCCATAAAGACCGGCACTTGCGTATCAATGGTATCGTTTCACCACAACCCGAAGATACTGTACGTCTGGATTTGAAGGAAATTAACATTGGTTATGTATTCGACATTGCAGACCTCGGAGTCAATTTCAAAGGAGAAGCCACCGGTCCGGCTTTCGCTAGCGGAGTACTGGAAAAGCCCGTCATGAGTACCAACTTGTTTATCCGCAACCTCGGGCTGAACGAAGGATTGTTGGGTGATGCCAATATACACGGAGAATGGCACCACGATGTGAAAGGCATCTATCTCGATGCCCATATCCGGGAGAAAGACATTGCCAAAAGCCATGTGTATGGCTATGTCTATCCCCTGAAACCCACCAGCTCATTAGACCTCCAGATTGAAGCGGGCGGCACCAACCTGAAGTTTATACATCATTATATGAGCAGCATCACGCCCGAATTCAACGGACGTGCCACCGGACATGTACATTTCTATGGCAAATTCAAGGCTCTTACCATGGAAGGACGTATATTTGGCGATGCCTCCATGAAGGTAGACGTGCTCAACACCACTTTCTCCGTCAAAGACAGCATCTACATCGAACCCGGCGGATTGACCTTCCGCAACAACCGCATTTTCGACACGCAAGGGCATCAAGGCAGCATGAGTGGCTATCTGCACTATCAGCATTTCAAGAACCTGGAGTACCGTTTCAATTTCAATGTCAACGACATGCTGGTGATGAATACCAAAGAATCACCAGACTACCCCTTCTATGGTACCGTCTATGGTACGGGAAATGCCACTATTGCCGGTAACGCCCAAGATGGCGTGAACATTGACGTTGCAATGACCACCAATCGTAACACCTCCTTTACATATATAAAGGATAATGTTTCTACAGCAGTCAGCAACCAGTTCATCAAGTTTGTGGACAAGACACCACGCCGTGCCATACAAGACTCTGTCCGCCTTTCCGACTACGAGATTGCTCAAAAGGAAATTGAGGAAGAGAAAGAGAACGACACTGATATCCGGCTGAATCTCTTGGTAGACGCCACTCCCGACGCCACCATGAAGATTATTATGGACCCTATGGCCGGCGACTATATCAGTGGACGGGGAACCGGAAGTATCCGTACTGAGTTCTTCAATAAAGGAGATGTAAAGATGTTCGGCAGTTACCGGATAAGCCAGGGAGTCTACAAATTCAGCCTGCAAGAGGTCATCCGGAAGGACTTTATAATCAGAGATGGAAGTACCATTACATTCAACGGCTCGCCGCTGGATGCCACTCTGGACATAAAGGCAGGCTATACGGTCAACTCAGCATCCTTAAATGACTTGATGCCCAACGAGGCAACCTCCGGCTACATCAGCCAGACAAATGTAAAAGTGAACTGCATGATGGACCTTACCGGACAATTGACTTCACCTGATGTAAAATTCGACATCGAACTGCCCAACGAACGCGATGAAGTGCAAGCCATTGTCCGAAACTATATTCCTACCGATGAACAAATGAACATGCAGATACTCTATCTGCTGGCTATCGGCAAGTTCTATACCCCGGAAAACTTGGGAGCCACCCAGAATTCGAATATGATGTCCAGTGTTGTTTCATCCACCCTTTCCGGACAGTTGAATAATGCTTTGTCGAACATTCTCGATGTCAATAACTGGAACTTCGGTACCAATTTCAGCACCGGAGAAAGAGGCTGGACAGACGTAGAGTTCGAGACCATGCTTTCAGGACAATTATTGAATAACCGACTACTTATCAATGGTAATTTTGGTTATCGTGACAATCCGATGGCAAACACCAATTTTGTGGGAGACTTTGAAGCGGAATGGCTCGTCAACCGTTCCGGAGACATCCGCTTGAAAGCGTACAACGAAACGAACGACCGCTACTATACCCGGACAAATCTGACGACACAAGGTATTGGCATTATCTTCAAAAAAGATTTCAACAAATGGAGTGAGCTCCTTTTCTGGAACAAATGGAAACTCAACCGGTTGAGAAAGGAACAAGAAGTAAAACACAATACTCTATCCACTGATAAAATAAACACAGAACAGCAGATACCCGAGGCACAATCAAAACGGAAAAGGGAGCAAAAGTAAGATTGACGTTTTCACTTGTCCACATTGAAGGTTGTAGAATAGGGATATTCAGTAAATGTCTCTAAAAAATAAGATGGCATATGAAGTGATTATGGTCTATCCTCTTCATATGCCAT
>NZ_JAMZEE010000044.1:0-35144 GCF_024704895.1 Bacteroides muris (ex Fokt et al. 2023)
ATTGCTTAATTTAACCGCAAAGATAATTCACTTTCGCGTATTAACATAATATACCCACAGGGTTTTCGGACTGATCCGATATACCATTCTTTATTTTTAGATTATGCAAACTAACAGTGTAGATTTAACATACCCACAGGGTTTTCGGACTGATCCCTAATTTCGGATTACAACAGAAAAAAACAGAAAACAAAAGCGGTTAACTATCTCATCAGTCAACCGCTTTTTTATTTTTGTAGTGGGTACGAGAATCGAACTCGTATACCATGCGTGAGAGGCATGTATCCTAACCGTTAGATGAACCCACCCTCGCATTTGCCTTGTACACCCTCAGGGATTCGAACCCTGGACCCACTGATTAAGAGTCAGTTGCTCTACCAACTGAGCTAAGAGTGCATCTGGCGGAAGCTGGGGGATTCGAACCCCCGGTACGGTTACCCGTACGTCAGTTTAGCAAACTGGTGGTTTCAGCCACTCACCCAAACTTCCTTTTTTATAACCAGCATTATTTTCAAATGCGATGCAAATGTAGGGCAAACTTTTGGATTGTGCAAATCTTTCCTACATATTTTTTTATCGTTTTCATACAATTTGAGATAACACGTTAACACTCAAACCTTAAAAACAAGAAAAAAATAATACATATCACCCCCTTCTTTTCAACCTTTCCTTTATCTTTGCGCAATTTTTAAAGCATAGTGCATATACGCGGACAATGATACAACAAGAAAGCCTGAAAAAGCGGCTTGCCAAACTGACCGCCCCCATCTTTATAGAAACACTCCTCATCATGATGCTCGGTGCGGTGGACACCATCATGCTGAGCCGCCACTCAGACAACAGTGTTGCTGCCGTAGGAGTAGTCAATCAGATTATCATGCTCACTTTCCTTGTTTTCGAGGTCATCAACCTCGGAACGTCTGTTCTGTGTTCCCAGTATCTTGGTGCGAAACTACACAAGAAAGTAGTGCAAGTAGTTGGCGTATCCATCCTCGTCAACCTGGCGGTAGGTATCACGGTCAGCCTGGTACTTTTTTTCTGCGCCCGTCCCATCTTTGCCTAAAAGCGAAGAAAGACTGAACCTCAGCATAAAAAATGGACACGTTCATTTTGTTCTGCATTCAGTTTGCACTATCTTTGCAAATTGAAAGCAAAGATAGGTTGAACCTTGCCCATCTTGCTTGTAGAACAAAAAATTATGGCTTTATGGATGCACTATTGAAAGAAACCGTAGATGCCGCTATCAACTCCCGCTATCCGGGCATGGCTCCCGAGGGAAGAAGGTTGATAGAGGAAATTCTTATTCGCAAGGAAATAGAAAAGGGCGCATTATTACTCAATGAAGGGCAGATAAGCCATAATATCGTATTTGTAGGAAAAGGTATGTTGCGTCAATTCTATTATAAAAACGGTAAAGACGTCACCGAACACTTTTCCTATGAAGGATGCATCATTATCTGCATAGAAAGTACCTTAAAGCAGGAACCCACCCACCTCATGATTGAGGCACTCGAGCCGAGTGTCGTATACCTGCTGCCATACAACAAGTTGTTAACACTCACCGAAATTTCATGGGAAATAAACATGTTTTATCGGAAAATACTGGAATATTCCCTAATTGTCTCACAGATAAAGGCTGACTCCTGGCGGTTTGAGACTGCACGCGAGCGCTACAACCAGCTCATGGAACATCAGCCTGAGGTCATCAAGCGAGCTCCCTTGTCGCATATTGCATCCTATCTGCTGATGACCCCCGAAACACTGAGTCGGGTACGCTCAGGCACGCTGTAACCCTCCTCCTGTCTGCCCGGAGAATACATATCTGAATTTATATAGAAATTTTACCTTTTCTCCTCCTAAACGTACATTGATTACCATACAATCATTTCATGGTCAAGGTTGTTTCATATGTATTTATAATATAAAAATCAGATTATGAGAACTATGCATAAATTTCCATCCTTTCTACTACTTCCACGGATGCCGTAGCCGAAAAAGACACCAACACACCTAACACTACTACCAGCGAAAGCTATTTTGATTCTGCCGCCATGGCAGCTACCAAGGAAGCCATCAGTACTCATGCCGCACAAGAAATAGGCGATGTGAAGATAGAAGATAACCATTACATGATTACCCTTCCCTAAGGTTCACAAATCGCCGATAACTATGCCGCAAAAATAAAAGCTAATGTCAAGGCAGATGCAATAGTTGCCAGAGACTACAACAAAGTGAACGGCAAAGCTAAAGTGTTGCGTATGGAAAACCGCGACTATGTCGCCATAGAAGACGTGAAACCGACAGTAGAAGTAACCAGCCAATAGGAATATACCACAACACCCGAAGCTGCTCTGGAAACTGCCGATGCATCAACCGAATTGTCCTATAAAATCAGAAAAATCATCACTGCCAATGAAGGGCCCACACAACAGAGGAGACATCTACCGCATGATACATGACGGACAGAGCTACGAAGAACTGTTCTGCGAAAACAGAGAACCAGTCCGGCAGAAAAGGAAGGGCTTTTGGACATGTTTGAAAAAATAATATCCAAAGGAGATTTTTGACTTATGTCAATTCATAACCCGTAAAAACCTTCTAATTTTGCACTCAAAATAAAAAAAGATTAGTTTTTATAAGAGTAAAGAGATTCGTTTTTAGGGTGCACTTAAAAAAACAGGCAATATCCACAATAGTTATTGCCTATTTTTATATATAGCCAGAAACCAAGTACATCAATACAGACTTCCCTGACCGACTTCCGTAAAGAGCTTCGCCAACTTCTCCACCACCGGCTTCATATAACGTTCTCCTTTATCGGCAGAAGCTTTTTGGGGATTCCCTACCCCGCTGTCCACTGTAACATTATCCCAATGGCGGGGAGCCCAGCCAACCTTTTCATTCAAGGAAGGAATGGCAAACGGTTTGGATTCTCCGTCACCGGCCTCAGCCAGGTTCACCAGTTCGGGATGGTAATGCATCATGACGGAAGTCTCAGATTCGCCGGCATGGTCGTCGACAGCAGCCTCAAAGTAGCCTTTTGGGGGAACAATGCTAAACCAGCCGGCAGCGATAATCAGAAAATCGGGATACACAAACGCCAGGTCACGAATCATTCCCTTGAAGTTATTGCCGCCATGACCGCTGAGAATAATCAGCTTACGCATGCCTTGTGCATAGAGGGAGGCAACTATGTCTTCCAGAATGGCCTGCTGGGTGGAATAGCGGGTATGGATGCAGAACGGAAGTTCGCGCTGCCCCGGATTGTGTGCACCGAAAGGTACGGGAGGCATCACCATACAGCGTACACCGGAATTCTGCAAAGCCAGTGCAGCCGCATCTACGGCAATGTCATGCGGCAGAATACAATCAGTAAGATAAGGCAGATGCAGATTATGAGGCTCCGTAGCTCCCCACGGCAGGATGACAACGTCATACTTCACTCCTTTCACCTTTCCATAGCAGGAAACAGTAAGGTCAATTTCTCTTTTTTCCATGATAGTTTATTTTGGGGGTAAATCTTTACCGCAAAAATAAACATTATTCCGTCACATTGAACCTATTGCCGGCGATATTCTTTAGGTGACATACCGGTGTGATGCTTGAAATACTTGCCAAAGAACGACTGGTTGGCAAAGTGCAGCTCGTCTGCAATTTCCTGAATGCTCAGCTCGGAAGACTTCAACAAGGCTTTGGCTTCCAAAACGACGAGACTGTCAATCCATTCGCCCGCCGTCTTTCCGCTGATTTCCTTCACTACGGTAGAAAGGTGCTTGGCGGTGAGGAACATCTTATCGGCATAGTAAGACACACTGCGCTCTTCCTTGTAGGACTCTGAAACGGCACGAATAAAGCGCTCGAACAAGTCTTCCTTTCTGCTCTTGGGAATACGTTCCTGAGAAACATGTCCTTGATAGATATTATATATCTCATAAAAAAGGGCCAACAGCAACCCCTGAGTGATTTCCTTACGGAAAGGATTGTCTTTCAGCTTCACCTTGCTCCAAAGAAAAGAGTGATACTCCTGGAATGACTGGGATTCTTCGGGAGTAATCTGAACGAAAGGCCGCTCCTTAATCATGAAAAACATGGGGAAAAGTTGCTGCATGGTAGGTATCACCATATCCATAAAGTCCTTTGAAACGGCAATGAAAAGCCCCGAAAAATCATCGGAACGCTCGCGTTGCAGAACAATCTGGTCGGGAAGAATAATACCCAACACACCTTCCCGCATTTCACATTGCTGCAGGTTGAGTTCCAGTTTGCACCACCCTTTCAAGCAGACAGTCAGGCAAGCAGCATTCAAACGGGTGGGATAAGAGCTCAAAGGCATGTCCTTGATATCATTAAAAATAGCAAAATCATTGCCGATGAAATCAATCATCGGCAAATGATGTATCTGGGAAATGTCTACATTCCGTATTCTCTTAGTATCCATGGTTTTTGTGCTTTGGCGACAAATGTAGGACTATTTTGCGGAATTTAGCTCTAAAAATCCTTAAATGGGAAAAACAGAACACTTTTAGTTCATTATCTTGAAACCGATAAAGAAAGTTCTCGGCTGCGTCGGTCCGTAGAAATAACCCGCATCACGGAATTCCCCTTTATCCAAGTCTTTCTGGAAACTATTGAAGATATTCTGTACGCCCGTATTCAGCTGAAGCTTGATATGATCGTGAAGCACAAAAGTATAGTTCAACTTCACATTCAAGTCCAGAAATTGGGGAGTATGCTCCATACGGTCTGAGGTGACATTACAGAATGCGCCCTCGGGAGCATCTTCCGGTGCATAGTGCGGAACAATCATCTTTCCCGTATAGGTACCGGAGAGAGAGAAATCAAAATTCTTTATCGGCGCGGACGAGAAAGTGAAGTACCCGTAATAATCCGGCGTACGGGGCATGCGCTTGGTGGTAAGGTCTTCTCCGTCCACCTTCGTCCAGGCTTCCTCATGGGTATAGCGGCTGCGTTGTGCTGTAAATCCGAGCTGGAACTGCGCCTCCTTGCCATGGGCAATCCTTGCATCCAGATTGGCACCGTATACGCGTGCGCCGTTTCCGTTGCGGCGCTCTTTGATGATATCCCCTACTTCGTTCTTGCCGATATCTTCGAGCACAAAGACGTGGCGCAGGTCTGTGTAGAAACCCTCCACCAAGATGTTTGCCTGCCAGTGCCCCAGATGGGCGGTCCAGTCTACCGAACCACTGTAACTGTTGGAACGTTCTTCACGCAGATTATCGGACAATTTGATTTGAACCCCCTCGCCGCCTACTGCTGTTACATGCAAGTCCTCATCATACGCCTGCGGAGCACGGAAACCGGTAGAGTAAGTCAAGCGTGCCTGAAAATCATCTGTCGGCTTGTAGAGCAGGTTGACGCGGGGACTAAAAATAAGCTTGTCAATCAAGTTATGCTTGTCCAGGCGGGCGCCGACCAGCATGGTCAGTGCATTCATTTTCCACTCATTCTGCACGAAAGTGCTGGCAATGC
This sequence comes from Bacteroides muris (ex Fokt et al. 2023), assembly GCF_024704895.1. Lineage (NCBI taxonomy): Bacteria > Pseudomonadati > Bacteroidota > Bacteroidia > Bacteroidales > Bacteroidaceae > Bacteroides > Bacteroides muris (ex Fokt et al. 2023). Next base: position 5,491 of record NZ_JAMZEE010000044.1, read on the forward strand.
GGACATCCTGCTCCATGTCACGATGATAGCCAGTCATGACATCATGCAGGGAGTTATTCTGATATTCCAGTCCGCCGGTAAAGGTGGAGGGAGCAAAGAGACAGTTGTCCATATTGCCCACATACATGCCACCGACAACCCAAGTCAGGTCTTTCGTCTTGCCGTAGGCATTCATGTCCTTTTGGGCACCATAGTAACTATTACGGTCGGTGTGCTGGATGGAGGTGTAAACTGAAATCTTATGCTTGTACTCTTTCCAGAACAAATCGTAGCTCACGCCTCCGCTATTGATGATATGCTTGGTCTGCTCAGTGATGTCCGTCTCATGCGGCTGCAAATCAAATTTATTACCTCCGCGACGAAGTTCATTAGTGGTATGGTATTCCAGATTGATACGGCTGAAATGCGTAGGACGGTAATAGGCGCGGAAACCGAAGGTATTCATGTTCAGCTTTCCCAGTTCGGAGAAGCCGTCGCCATCGCGGTCGTATGGGTTACGGTTGCGGTAACTCTCATAAAGGGCGATGCCGTAAGAATTGTCTTTGGCAACCAACGACACATTGCCACCCATATATTGCTCCCAGGACTTGCCGTCCATATTGGAGAACATGCCCGATACCTGGAAAGAATTGTTGATGGGGTCTTTGGTTATGATGTTGATGGTGCCTCCCACGGCATTGGCTCCAAACAGGGCAGAGCCTCCGCCACGCACCACTTCCACCCGTTCAATCATGTTCACGGGGATTTGTTCCAGTCCGTACACCCCGCTCAATGCGCTGATGATGGGACGGCTGTTTATCAATATCTGCGAGTACGGCCCTTCCAAACCATTGATGCGGACTTGGGGGAATCCGCAGTTCTGGCAGTTGTTCTCCACACGCAGGCCCGACTGGTAGTTCAGTGTCTTGGCAAGGTCAGTGGAGTTGACCATCTCAAACAGTTTGGTACTCATCACATTTACGACTACCGGAGCAGCCTTGCGGCTCACCTCGTTTCGGTTGGCGGATACCACCACTTCATCGGTCATGAAGTTCTCCTCTTCCATCGGGAAATGTATGACCGCAGTGAAGTCCTTGCTCACCGTCACCTCCTTCTCTTGGGTCTTGTAGCCTACTGCCGACACACGAAGTTTGTATTTTCCCACCGGAAGCTTGCGGAACTCAAACTGTCCTTCTTCATTGGAAACCGTTCCCTGCCCACTGCCGATAATCAAAACTGTGGCATACGGTATATTTTCCTCCGTACCTTTCACTATCACATGGCCGGAAATCATATTGCCTTCCTTTATAGGATTTACGGCAAAAGCTACGCTGGCACTTACCACTGCAAGTACCAACGCCAAAATGTATTGTTTCATCAAATTAGCGCTCTAAATTAAAAAAGTAATTCAAGTTTGAAAAAGATAATAACCCTAAATGCCGCATTTCATTCGCTGAAATGCCGGTCATTAAGGAACCAAATGCCTGGCGTGTACATGCGAAAATCCAGGCGTTTTTAAACCTAATGACTATGAAAAAAGAGCGGGAGGAGCGCGAAGGGAAAGGGTACGTATTACTTCCCCCTTTACGGTAGGTGTTGCCGGTTTGGCTCTGAGCATGGCCAGCAAAGGACGCATCGGGTGCTGAACTTCATGCACATCCACCCCGGAAGAGTAGAATGCCGACAGATGCCCGATGACCAGAAGGGAAGTCTGGGAGTGAGAGTGTGTGCCATGAAAAGGGTGCGAGTGCGTTATCATCACCCCATTCACATAATGGACGTGGGTGAACGCGATGATGCTTGCCTGGTACATGACAAACAGTACCAGCAAGCTCAATGCGCCTATAATTTTTTTCTTCTGCTTCACGTCCAAAAACTTATGCTATAGATTTTGAGCCGCAAAGATAGTGAATTATTCCTTAACTTTACCAAACAAGAACTCATAATCACGCTTGGCAGCCGGAACCACCCACTCTTCGGGAATGAACTTCCACTGGTTCAGCGCACGTGGTTCAATCACCTTTTTCCGCTCGATGTACTGCATCAGATAATAACGTAAGTCCTTATCCGTAGAGTGGATAATGCGCTCCTTCAATTCATCCTGCGAGATACCGGAACCCTTTGTCAACAATTCGCCGCCGCCGTTTCCGCGATAAGAATTCACCGCCACCTTATACATTTTATCCATATCGAAAGGAGTACCGTCCGCCATACTGAGAATGGCTACCTTCTCTCCATCCGGCTTGGTCACATCCACCGTATAGACAATGCCTGCCGCAGAGTCGAAATTGAAACTGAAGTTCTTGAATGATCCCCTATCCGTAGCACCTTCACGGTGCTTCTCACGGAGGAGAAGGATATGGTCGTCCGGAGACTTCATCCAGTTAGTCCACAAACCATACGACATCTCTAGGGCATCGCGTATCTCCTTTCCCGTCAGACGCATGGTATAAAGCATATTTTCGTACTTGTACAGATTGAACATATCGTTCACAAAAATGTCTCCTTTGCAGATTTCCGCATCATAGGACAAGGGAGCCGCAAAAGAAATATCCGCCCCACTGATTGCCAACTGCAATTCATGGATAAGGTCTATAAAAGCGGAAGAGCCGAAATAGGCAGGACGTGTGGAGATGGTCTCGGTAAAAGAACCTATCTTCTTGGAAACAAAATTCCGCACAGCTTCATATTCGGGGGCAAAGCGCTGCATGAACTCTTTGCTGACGCCGTAGTCTTTTGTATCAGACAATATGCCGTCTATCTTCTTGCCAATAACCTTGCCGTCATGCAATTTCAAGGTTATATCCACATTACTCACAACGAGACCGTTGCTGGCAGGATCCATCACCAGTACCGAGTCACCAGCTATATTGCATATCCTCCTGCATTCGCGCGCATGGTCGTGGCCCATCAAGACAATATCGAATCCTGGCACATTACAAGCCACTTCCACCGAAGTGTTTTCGCGATACTTGCCTCCCATCAGCCGAGCATCCTGGCCGGCATGGAACATACCGATAACCAAATCCGGCTTTTCCTGTTCACGGATAATCTTCATCCATCGGCGGGCGGTCTCTTCCATATCGTCAAAACGCAACCCCTTCCACAGATTCTCTGAAAGCCATACAGGGATGGCAGGAGTTATCATGCCGAGGACAACAATTTTCACTCCTTCACGTTCCAGCACCTCATAGGGCTTGAAATAGGCTTCTCCAGTAACAGCATCCACAATATTGGCACCCAATATCGGGAAACGGCAGTCACCTACCCAACGGTCGAAAACGGCACGGCCGGTCTCTACATCATGGTTACCCATATTACCGGCATCATACCTCATGAAATTCATCATCTCCGCTGTCAGATGGGAGGCAACAGTATCTATGTAATTATAATAGTAGGCTGTGGGCTGTCCCTGCAGAATATCGCCATTGTCCAACAGAATCAGGTTTTCGCCATAAGCCTCACGTTCCTTTTGCACCAAAGCATGCACGCGCGCCAGGCTGCCGGCTGCCTCCCGACGGTGTATAAAATCGTAAGGATAATAGTTTCCATGTACATCACTGGTCTGTACGACTTTCAGCTTCACCTCTCTTTCCTGCGCAGAAAGTATACTTGTCAGGACAAAAATCCAGATAAAAAAACAACTAAATCTTTTCATTATATTTCCTTATTTCATATATCAGTACTTTCTCACCAAGCTACTACTTCAACGGTCAGCTTACAAATAGACAAATCCAAACGGTATCGCCCGGCAACAAATTACTCCATAATTGTGACAAATATACTGAAAAGTTGAAACCTGGAGAAAAAACAACAATTGTTTTTTGTACTTTTGGCACCTATTACAAAATGAGATACAAAATGATACAAGATTTTCATCGAATGATATCTGCCGCTCTCGGCATATCAGAAAGACAAATAAGCCCGACCCTCGGCCTGCTGGAAGACGGAGCGACAATTCCTTTCATCAGCCGTTACCGCAAGGAAGCAACGGGAGGACTGAACGAAGTGCAGATTGAGGCTATCCAGACACAATATGAGAAACTGAGCGAAACTGCCAAGCGCAAGGAAACCATTCTCAGCACCATTCAAGAACAAGGCAAACTGACTCCTGAACTCCGGAAGCGCATTGAGGAGACTTGGGACAATAACATACTGGAGGACATCTACCTCCCCTACAAGCCCAAACGAAAAACACGTGCCGAGGCGGCCCGCCAAAAGGGGCTGGAACCACTCGCCACCCTGCTGATGTTGCAGCGTGAGCCTCATCCAGAGGAACGTGCCGCCGGTTATGTGAAAGGGGACGTAAAGAATATAGAGGATGCCTTGAAGGGCGCACGGGACATCATAGCCGAGCATGTGAGTGAAGACGAGCGGGCCAGAAACAGCGTCCGGAACTCCTTTGCCCGCCAAGGCACACTGACCGCCAAGGTAGTGAAAGGCAAAGAAGAGGAAGCAGCCAAATACCGCGACTACTTCGACTGCTCCGAATCCTTGCGACGATGCAGTTCCCACCGTCTGCTCGCCATCCGGCGCGCTGAAGCGGAAGGTCTGTTGAAAGTCAGTATCAGCCCGGACGATGAGGAATGCGTAGAACGGCTGGAACGCCAATTCGTGCGAAGCAATAATTCCTGCGGACAACAAGTGGCAGAAGCCGTCCAAGACGCCTACAAACGCCTATTGAAGCCTTCCATAGAAACGGAATTCGCCACGCAAAGCAAGGAACGTGCCGACGAGGAAGCCATCAAAGTGTTTGCGGAAAATCTCCGTCAATTACTGCTGGCCTCGCCATTAGGGCAGAAGCGTGTGATGGGCATAGACCCGGGATTCCGTACGGGATGTAAAGTTGTGTGTCTCGATGCACAAGGAAATCTGCTCCACAATGAGAACATCTATCCCCACCCTCCGGTCAGCAAGCAGAAGGAAGCATTCACCAAATTGCAAATGATGCTCGAATCTTATAAGATAGATGCAGTTGCCATCGGTAACGGAACTGCCAGCCGTGAGACGGAGGAGTTCCTGAAACATCAGCGCTTCAATCGTGATGTGCAGATATTCATCGTCAGCGAGCAGGGGGCTTCCATCTATTCAGCCTCTAAAATTGCACGGGACGAGTTTCCCGAATACGATGTCACCGTGCGTGGTGCCGTGTCCATAGGCAGGCGCTTGATGGATCCGCTGGCAGAGTTGGTAAAGATTGACCCGAAATCTATTGGTGTGGGGCAATACCAGCATGATGTGGACCAGACAAAGCTGAAAAAATCACTGGACCAGACCGTAGAGAACTGTGTAAACCAGGTAGGTGTCAATCTAAACACCGCAAGCAGCCATCTGCTGACCTACATCTCCGGATTGGGGCCTCAACTGGCACAAAACATTGTGAATTATCGCACTGCCAACGGTGCTTTCACTTCCCGCAAGGAATTGATGAAAGTGCCGCGCATGGGTGCCAAGGCCTTTGAGCAATGTGCCGGCTTCCTGCGTATTCCACAAGCAAAGAATCCTCTGGACAACACCGCCGTGCATCCGGAAAGCTACTGCATCGTAGAACAGATGGCGAAGGATTTGGAATGCAGCGTAGCCGAACTGATAGCCAGCAAGGAACTGCGTCTGAAGATTAATCCGGAACGCTACCTCTCCCCTACCGTGGGTATGCCGACTCTGAAAGACATTCTGCTAGAACTGGACAAACCCGGACGTGACCCGCGCGGACCGATAAAGATATTTGAATTTGACAAGAACGTACGCACCATCAACGACCTGCGTGAAGGCATGGAACTGCCCGGTATCGTAGGAAACATTACAAACTTCGGCGCATTTGTCGACATAGGCATCAAGGAAAACGGCCTGGTACACCTCTCCCAACTCGCCGACAGATTCATATCAGACCCCAATGAAGTGGTGTCCATTCACCAGCATGTACGCGTAAAGGTAATCGGCATAGACATAGACCGGAAACGCATACAGCTGACAATGAAAGGAATGGAACAGGGATAGAGATTTAAGGATTAGGGATTAATAGTTGCTGTATTAATCCTTAATCCCTGATTCCTTATAATAATGTCTTATGATGATTACCGTACCAAGCACTAAAAGCAGTGAACACAGAATGGAGCCTTCGAACCCGAAGGTTCCTCCATTTATCAGATTTTCTTCCGGAAAGTGAAGAATCAGCAGATTCTCATTGCTGAATTCATTTCCACTGACTTTATATCCCAGAACAGAGCCTTGAATCCAGTTCCAGAACCAATGCAAAGCAATGGGGAAACAGAGGTTGCGCGTATATATATAGGAAGCCCCCAGAAAACAACCTGCCAGCACAATATTCAGAAACGGGACAAAGGTAAAACTGGGATTGAAAAGGTGCATCAACGAAAATAACACTGCTGAGATGAACAATGCCACAAACTTATTGACACCTCCATCCAGCATACGCCCCAAAATAAAACCGCGTCCGATAACCTCTTCCGTAACTGCCACTAAAAAATAAAGCAAAAGACTTGCCAACAACGAAATGGGAGAAAAAAAGACCCCTGCCACATCCACAGCCCCCAACAATAAAGACAAGCCAAAACCAACTGCATACAAGAACACGACAAACAAAGCTCCGTTCAGCAAGCTTCTGCCCCACCCCTTCAAAGACAAGCCCAAGTTCGAAAAAGAAAGTTTCCTGAAACCCAGCACCATACAAGCAGAAACAAGCCCACTGGCCAACATCAAGACTTCATTCAACATCATCAAATAGAAGCTCGCCCCGCCAGCCAGTGTCTTCAACTCCGGAAAAGCAATGGCAAAAGGCATGGCAAACAAAAACAGAAGAATCATAAAAAGCACAACAAACAGCACTATATCAACAAATGTCAGCCGAATACGCTTTGCCTTACCCGCAGCAACACGCTCTTCCTTCACTAATTCTTCTGTCTTCATTGGTATCTCATATTGATTAATATCCGACAAAAATAATAATAAAAAGAAAAAACTTCATGTATTCCTGCCAGTTTCTCCTTATATTTGAAAAATCAATCTGGAATCGACAAACATGAAACTAAAAAAAATTCTTTTAGCCGTTGCCGGACTGGCGTTAATGCTGAATGCCTCGGCACAAAAATCCAAGAGATACTACGTAGCCAAACCCGGTACCTTGGTGGAACTGATGACAGAAGCGGAAGCCGATGAAATTACCCAACTGACCTTGCAGGGCAAGCTGAATGCCATAGACTTCAGGCATCTGCGGGATGAATTCAAGAACCTGCAACTACTGGACATTTCAAATGCCTCCATCAGCATGTATGCAGGCAAGAACGGAACTTATCCAAACCGTTTTTATATATATCCTGCCAATTGCATCCCGGCATACGCCTTCTGCAAGCAAGCGGATGACAGCACTTACACCGGCAAGGAGACGCTGACCAGAATCATCCTTTCAGACAAGACCAAGAACATCGAGGATGCCGCCTTCAAGGGATGCAAAAACCTCAAGATATGTCAGATACGGAAAAAAACAGCTCCTAACCTGTTGTCCGAGGCATTGGTAGACAGTGTTACTGCCATATTCGTACCGCTGGGATGCAGCGACTCCTACCGCACCAAAAAGAATTGGGAAACCTTTGCCTTCATCGAAGGGGAGCCTCTGACAGTAAATGTACAGATAGGCAAAACGGGCAGCCTTGCCAGCGAACTGCTAAGAGCGGGATTACAACCCAAAGATGTCAACTTCCTGACCGTTGAAGGCAAAATGGACGAAGCCGACTTCACGCTGATACGCGACTATATGCCCAATCTGGTCTCCATCGACATGGCCAACAGTAATGCCACTGCAATCCCCGACTATACTTTCACCCAAAAGAAGTATTTGCTGAACGTGCAGCTCCCGCAAGGACTTAAAAACATCGGACAGCGCGCATTCAGTGGCTGCGGCCGTTTGTGCGGCACGCTGGTGCTTCCTGCCGGTGTAACTGCCATTGAGTACGGAGCATTTATGGGATGCGACAACCTGCGCTATGTACTTGCCACGGGAAATAAGGTTACCACGCTGGGAGACAACCTTTTCGGAGATAGTCAAGGCAAAATTATACACAAGGAGAAACAGTAATCAAACTATCCCCGCCTCAGCAAGAACAAGGAGGCTCTTTTAATAACAAAAGAAAGTGTGTCAGAATGATAGCCAAGATTCATTTTGACGCACTTTCTTTTGTCTCAATATCGCACAAGCTTTTATTAAGCAAAAAAGATACGAAAGAAAAATCGTTCCATCATGAGGGAACGATTTAAAATATGCCTATTTAACATGAATTGATATAATATCAGAAAACTGTTCATGCCTGTTATGGCGATTTCCTGCTCTTAATGGCTTGCAACAAGGATGATGTTCTACCTGGCGAACCCTATGAAATGGTCATATGAAATCCTCACACCTAACAATGTCAAGTTTTTGGATTCCACCAGTACAGAAGATACCCCTAAGCATTCTTTCAAGGCAAATAGCAAGGAAGGCAATATGATAATGACTTGTGAGAATTTCGTTGCACTTAATCCCATATAAGGCGATTCTTATACATACGATTGCAGATGAGTAACGCTTAGGATAGAAGCCAATCAAGTGATGTTATCTGTTAAAAATGGGACTACAGACCTAAGCGCAATTTTGTTTCTTAAATAATACAAAAAACACCCAGCTTTACATTACTAGACGTAAAACTGAGTGTTCTTTTTTTACAAATCACTGATTTTCAGCTTTTATTGCGGAGAGAGGGGTTTTTGAACCCATAACTCTAACCACTTATATTTCAGCTACTTTGCTTTCAAAATTTCAAATAGGTAACGAAACAGTAACGATTTTCAACCGTTAAGCCTGTCCAACTTTGACCGCTGTTTGTCTGCCTAACTTTCGGGTTCAAAGATACGGCATTCTTTTGAAACTCGCAAATATCTGATAATAAATATTTTTGGGTTAGTGCAAGGTGCAAGCTATATATATAAATATATACTTGCACCTTGCACTAAAAAAAAGCACTGGGGTACAAATGGTTAAAACAAAATCCGTATCTTCGTAACCGATTAAAAACAAACGTGTATGATAATAACTAACCGTGAAGAAGTAATAGATAAAGCATTTGGGGTATTTGTCAGGATGAACTACGAGAAAGCAAGCATCATCACGCTTGCCAAAGCCTGCGGGGTGACAAAAACGGGCATCGTTTATTATTTTCCGCATAAGCTGGATTTATTCATGGCTGTGGCGGACAAATACGTGCTAAAAATGCACGAACCGGAAAACAAGTTTGCCGCTCCTGCCGCTACGTTGGAGAAGTTCATCGGGCAATACGTGGCGGGGGTAGCCGCTTCCATGAAAAGGATTGTTGAACTGATTGACGATGATAGCAGCCCACATGATTGTAGCCCTAACTTCTACTACTTTCATTTCCTGTCACAAGTGCGTATGTACTATCCGGGCATCAGGCAGAAAATTGAGAAAATCTACCGACAAGACTATGACCTATGGGAGAAAGTCATACAAAAAGCAAAAGACAGCGGGGAAATCAGAAACGACACGGACGTGAGGAAAACGGCTACCATGTTCAGGCAAATGTTTTTAGGACTGTCATACGAACAAGCATTTCTGAACGGTTTGAACGTGGATGAACTGGCAGAAAACTTTCGCTATATCTATTCGCTGCTTAAAGCCTGATACAGTTTTGTTTTTTTAACCTCTATTATTTTTGAACGTATGTTCAAAATGTGGCGTTTTTGTTTTATCTTTGGAGCATGAAGCAAAATTCAGCGACATGGATAAGGTTCAGAAACAAAGAGGAAGCATCGTGCTACACAAAGAAACAAGGGACGGTGCGGACTACATACGGATAGAATATGCGAACAGTCAGGCTGTCGCCCGACTGCTCGCCCAAGACACGGGCATAGAAATGGCTGGCAACGGCTCTGCATACATAGCATCAGCCGCTTTCAGCCTGCCGGATTTCTACGACCGCTATTCACCACACGCCTATATTGATTACAGCCGGGTTTACGTGCGGCATCCCAAACCTAAAAGGGAATACACACTGCCGAAAGGCTACCTCGAACTGCTGGAACAGAAGCGTTACAGCCCCTCGACCGTCAAAACATACCGTGCCTATTTCAGCGACTTCATGGAATATCACAAGGGACGGAACATCGACCGCCTGAAAGTGCCGGACATCAACAAATACATACTCTATCTTGTGAACGAGAAGAAAATCTCGGTGTCGCAACAGAATATGCGCATCAATGCTATCAAGTTCTATTACGAGCAGGTGAAAGGCGGCAAACGGCAATACTACGGCGGTATCACCCGTGCCAAAGAGTACAAGAGCCTGCCCGAAGTGTTGAGCAAGAATGAAATTAAGCGCATCCTTGCACAAATTTCCAACATCAAGCATCACTGCATGATTTCGTTGGTTTACTCTGCCGGACTTAGAAGAAGCGAATTGCTTAACCTGACCCCGCAGGACATCAACAGTGAAACAATGTCGGTTCGCATTATGGGCAAGGGGAAAAAATGCCGTTATTCGCTCCTTTCACCCAAATTGCTGGAAGAACTACGGCACTACTTTCGGGAATATCGTCCACAAAAATGGCTGTTTGAGGGCGAAACACCCGGAGAGCAATATTCGGCAAGTGCATTGGTGAAAGTGCTGAAAGAAGCCGCACATCGTGCTGGCATCAAACACCGTGTACACGTACATATGCTGCGCCACTCCTTTGCCACACACTTGCTGGAACAGGGAACAGACCTGCACACGATACAGGAATTGATGGGACACAACGACATCAAGACCACAACCATTTATCTTCATGTGTCAAGTGCCCATAAAGCAAAAATCCCTAATCCTCTTGATACACTGGATAATTCGTGAGGTGCAGTTATAGGAATGTAGGAACGACACCATAAGGTGCGGTTATAAATAAATTACCAACAATTAAAATATGAAGAACATTATTCAAACAGCAGAACAGTTATTAGGCAGAAAATTAACTGCAAATGACGGTTACACAACGGATGAAATCAAACAGGCTGAAAATATGCTTGGAATAACAATGCCGGAAGCTCTAAAGCATTTTTATTTATCTGTTGGAAAAGTAGAGGTATTGGCTTCTTCGTTCCAACGGTTTTTGCCATTAGACGAATTACAATCTGATGGTGAAAAGATTATCTTTCTTGCAGAAAATCAAGAAGTGTGTTTATGGGCTACTACAATACATGATACCACAATCTGGGTTAAGTATAGTGATGATGAAGGTTGGATAACAGAACCGATTGGATTAATGGATTTTATTCTATTAACGATGTATTATAATTGTGCACAAGGAGGCTTTGAGTTTGGCGGAATAGCTGAAAACGAAGAAACCTATCCTGCTATATTGGAATATGTACAAAAGGAATGGAATAAAGTTGTGCAATATAATGCTTTAATCATATATGCATATCAAGATAATCTGATTTGGTATTTCTATAAAGCCGACAATACACCAACAGATGACGGAATATTTTTGTCATGTAGAACAGAAGAGAAGTTTGATAAGTTCTTCAATCTTTTTGATTTCTCTGAATTATAATTGAGGTTGGTAACAAGGTCGAGCCAACAGCTAAACGCTGTTGCTCACCAAACCATTAACATCAATAACACTAATAAGTATGAGAACGAAAATTTATTTAAGAACGCTGCTGATAGCCTTTGTTACCATATTGGGGCTGACATCTTGCACGAATGAAGATGAACCAAAGGACATCACAAAAGAAGTAACGATGTATGTTTCTTCTGAAACAGGAACTATGGATGATTTTTTTGATGCGGATAAAACAGATCCGATAGAATGTATGCTCGTCAAGGAGCAGGGAGAGGATGAATATCGTCCTTTGGCATTCTGCGGTATTCAGGGCTTCGAATATGAGAAAGGCTATGAATACGATTTGCGTGTCAATAAGACAACTTTGGCAAATCCACCAGCAGACGGTAGCATATACAAATATCAGCTTGTTCGGGTCGTAGAGAAAAGACAGGTCGGTAACCCAAACGAAGCTGAATAATGCGTACAATATGATGTTAACGAAGCAGGGTAACGGCAAGCCGTTCCCTGCTAACCATTAGGCGCAAATAGTGAAACAAAAAATATTATGTTATGGATTTCTTAAAGTGCATGAACAATTTTCCGTGGAATAGATTTGCCACGGTATATGAAACCAATTCAATCGGCTTAAAAGGCATCTTTATAAAGATGTTCAACAATACTGCTGAAATGTCGGATTATCAATATGTGATTGATAGGCTTGAATGTCAGGACACACTATATAGAATTACCCCTTGGGGACTTAAATTCTATATCTGTTTACTTATGGAAAACAAATCGAATCAAGACATATTGTTACAGAACATAAATGTGCTTTTTGAAGCTGCAAATTATAATATGCAGGTCGATATTGCAACCAATTATAATCCGACCAAAGGCAATCTGATGAAATATGAGAAAATTAAATCAAACCTCTTTGATAGAGATTTTGACGGAACAATGGATGCCGATTACATAAAAACATTCAAATCCATAGACCGAAATTTCATGCAGAGAAGTACAATAGATTTAATTCAACAGAATATTTCTTTGTTTGAAGATTTAGCAAAGTCAACGAATAGCAATATTGCCCAAAGTGCTTCTGTACTTGTTAATTCAATTCATAATCCTAAAAAGTATGACTTTGGTAAATCGTGATTAAATAATCGCCTAACAAGCACCTGTTCCGCCTAAACGGCGGCAAGCTGCATCCCATTAGCAATAAAGTAAAACAAATAAAATATCATCAAATCATGCTAAGTAATAAAGTGATAGACTATTTGAATAAACAAGGTGTATATTCAGAAAAAGAAGATAAAGCATATAAAAAGGCTTTGATTGATTTAGGAATTGATTTGAATAGTGATTTTGCACTGTTTAATCTAAATACTACCGAAATAACATTTCGAGGACAATGTGGCGAAATCTATAATGTGTGTTGGTTTAAAATTTACTCTAATGATTTAAGTTATGGTATAGAAAGGCAAGCAGTGTTAGGCATTCCCTCCGAATACTTACCTCTTGATAGCTTTGAAGGTGAAGGCGGTTTTTTCTATAACCGTAATACAGGAGAAGTTCTTGAAATTGAATTGGGAGAGAAACTAATCAATTTTCAGAATGGAAAGTTGTCTCCACAATGGAAAGACTTCAATTCTTTTTTGGAATGGTATTTTGGATTATAATAAGTTATTGCTAACAAGCGAATGAACTGCCCTAACAATCAGTTATTCGCCAGCCATTATCGCTAACTTGATTAAGATAGAAGTATGGAATTTGCATTAAATATAATATATGGTGGAGAACTTAATGCATCTAAAGCTCTAAGTCCTTTTGTGCGCAATATGAGGAAAATCATAAAAGATACATTTACTTCATTTGAAAATGATGGCGTTTTCTTTTTTAAGTTGACATTGTTGTTTGATGGTGATATTTCGTCCTACTATAATGGAACAGGAGTATATCAACCGAGATATTACAGTGCTAAAAAAGAATATAGGGTTAGTTTTTGTATTGACAGGACACAATGGACTGGGGATAAGGAAAAAGATTTGAATTACTTCATTTTTATAATAACGAAGCTGATGAACAAAAATGGAATTTTAATTTTGAATAAATTGGCTAAATATGAGTACACATTTGACATTAATTCATATAATCACTGTATTGATATTTGCAGAGAAAAAATGAATCATATAAAAAATGAAATATAGCGATAACAAGCACCTGTGCCACTTAACAGTGGCAAGCTGCAAACCATTAGTCATAACTTAAATACGCAAGACATGAAAGATTATTTCAAATTACTGCAAATTGACACTTCTGTTTTAACAACAGATGAAATACGAATAGTCAATGACTGGTATAACAATAATAAAACAGAAGATTGTAGTATCTCTTTGCGCTCTCTTCATACGCAGGAGGCGTACCATGCTTTTTCCAAGGAGAATAAAGAATTGCTAAGTGATTTTTGTATTCTGTGGGAAGATGAAGAAAGCAATTATGCAGGCATTTGTATAAAAGGAATAATGAGAGGAAAAATCGTCTTCATCTCCCATGATAACCAGCATCCTATTCCAGTTTTTAGAAATATTGATAGCTTCTTGAAAGCGGTAAAAAGCAATAGAATTACGGACTTATATCCGCCACAAGTAGAGTATCTTTCTGCCACCAATAATCCTTTTGATTATCCGTCCATAAACCGAACTTCCTTAGAGTTGGAACAAGATAGTTCGGCTGCTGATATACTGTGGAATAAGGCAGCAACGGAAAAAGACGATGCAATGATAAACACAATATTATCCTTTATACAAATAGCCACTCTGCAACAGATACCAAAACTCAAGCAATATATCTTTGATGATACGCTTATGGGCGATATATTGGGCATTTATAAATTTTATGGCTATAAAGAAGATGCAAACGTATTATTGCAAATTGGCAAAGAGAATAAACATTTCCGTAAAATTTTAAAAGAATTAGGTGCTACACCTCAAAAAATTCTATGGATAGAAAAATGGTAATTTGAAATATATGACTAACAAACCGGGATAACGCTTACAGCGTTCCCCGCTAAACCATTATCTATAACAAAAGCAATAAGAATGGAAAATTTAGAACAATATTGGGAGCAATCCTTTTCCCCTATTGGACGTAAGTTTACAGAAATTCGTCCCAATTATCAAGATATGGGGGAAACAGACAGTATGGTCGCCGCATTATATTGGCTGGAACTTGAAATGTATAATGGTGGATTTCTTCAATTCTTCTGTAATTGGGGCTATGATGCTTATTTGTTTGCAATCAAAGGACTGGGAGCAATTAACGCAACATATACAGAACAACTTCTTATACAGGCATACAGCATCATCCAAAGATTGGAAAATGACAGTCAATTACAAAAGCTATGGGATATTCCCAAGCATTTGACAGAGAACGAAATCACCAAGTTGAATAAAATAGACGAGGAATATTGGGAAGATAAGGAAAATATTATGCGGCTTATGCTTCTAAAATTCCATTCTGATTCAGTTGAAAATATAGATAACGAAGCGTGATAACGCTTGACAGCGTTCCCCGCTATCCCATTAGTAACAATTTAGCAATTCTTGTATGGGCTTAGATATTTTGATTTATAACAATGACGGAATATGTATGAATAAGTCTGAAATTAGCGAAGACTTACATTATTGGTTGTTCAATCTTGCAAATTTAGATAAAGGACGATTTCGGACTATATTCCGTGTACAAGATTACTATAAAACGAACATACAACTTTCAGGTATAGAAATATCCTCTTTCATTGAGGAACTAAAAGAAATTAGAAAAAAATCTCCTTATAGTAAGGAGATTGAGCGAATAGTGAATTGTATAAATCAGCAAAATATATCTAAGATAAGAATTACTGGAGATTAAATAAGTTACTAACGAAGCGTGATAACGCCTTACAGCGTTCCACGCTTAGCCATTAGTTGTAATATGAGAACGATAATAATACTTTATATTTTATGCTTGCTTTCACCTTATACTTTCGCACAAAGCTGTAAGGCAACTATTCAAACAGAGATTGATGCAATAAACGAAATGCCTTTGTGGATTGCATACCTTGTGCCTTTGGATAGTTTGGGAGAGGTGATAAATAATGAATATATGGAATTTAATCAAGTTCATTCGTACAAAATCTTAGATGATGGTCAAATAAAGAATGCGAATGTATTGTTCACTATGTATTTCGATAGAGATAACAAAATAAGAAAAGTATTTAAGCGATGGGCTGACGGGGGTGCATTGCATAGTATCGCATATTATAATTCTAATGGGCGATTGATATATGGAGCATATAATAAAGGTGATGAAACTCACGGAAAGTTGTATGCTGACGCTTCGGGTTTTCACATAGAGCATTTTCCTGATGAAAACGAATGTAAGAATTGTTTTGAAGCATACCTATTCTTATCCACAAAATGTATAGAAGCTCAATATAATATAATATTACAGAGCCCTCCAAATGCTAAAAGGACGAATTTTACGCCACAAGTTGGAGATAGTGCCATACTATGCAGTTCTTACATTTATTCTTTACCTAATGGAGAAAAAACTATCAAAGGCGAAGATGGCATAGCAGTCAAATTTGGAATGCCTGTTGTCATAAGTAAATTAACAAATGGCTGGTGCCGAATAAATTCCATTTTTAATGCTCCTATAGGTTATATACCTATTCAAGACATTGAAACCATTAAGTAAATATAGTAAACAACTAACAAGGTCAAGATAACAGCTAAACGCTGTTCCTCACCAACCCATTATAAACAATTTGAGATTAACATTATGAACTGGTATATCTATTGGTATTTTACAATCAAGTATTTCTTTTGGGGATTACTTGGATATGGTAGAGCCGGAAATTACATTGGCTTTTTGTTTTTCTATCTCCCATTTATTGCATTGATAATGGCACTGATAGCACCATTCCCTTTTGTTAATGATAACAAGATTCTTATCTATCTCTCTTGTTCTATTTTATTTATATTCATAAATGAAATCGTATTTTGGAATGAAACAAAAAGATACCGAAGGTGGAACAACCATTACAGGAACAATAATAACAGGAAAAGTTGGTTTTTGGTTGCTATCTCTATAATAGGCACAGTAAGTTGGTTTTTCCTCCCGCTTCTACTTAAAGACTATTATACCAATAGATAGATTGAGTTTATAACAAAGCGTGATAACGCTTAAACAGCATTCCCCGCTTAACCATTACTAACAATACGAATAACTCTTTATGATAAAATTCATTTTAGATGCGATGTATTATCAGATATTCATATTTAATAGGGATAAATTTATATTGGAAAATCCACATGAGCGGACGATACAGATAATATGTGGAATATTATTTCTTCCTGTTATAGTATTGATGTATCTACTGATAGAGGAGAATTTCAATTATAAAACTCCTTTTGTGTTTTTTATCATAATCTATGTTTTACTATACAAGATATTCTGTTCGTATTATATCAAAAGGAAAAAAGGTATGGAAATTATAAGGAGTAAACCTCTAATATTTAATAGCCAAAAGATTTCTTCCTTCATATCATGGATGATTTATCCCATTTTGGTTGTATTACTTTATTTTATAATAATACATCGTCATTGGCTAAAAATTATATAATAAAGATTTAATAAGTTAGTAACAACGAAAGATAGCATCTAACGATGCTCCTTTCTAACCATTATAAACAATATGTATCGTATTGCAAACATAGTACTATTTGTTCTTGCCATTTTCGTGGTAATGGGGTGCTCTTGTAGTAAAACTCAGTGTGAACGTAACATACAAGATGATATACTCAATATTGATAAATTCCGTAAACAAAGTAAGAAAGAGTACCGCTATATAGAAGAAGATGCGGAAAGATTGTTTGCAAACTCGGCAGCGGTTTATCCCGATACATTATACCGCCAACAATATACTTCATTGCAAGGTTATTTCTATGGAGAAACCGGATTTGACTTATATTGTATATGGTATGCACAGTTCAATGCCAATAATAGGAAACACTATCGTTGTGAACGTAAGACGTTAAACAAAATATTCTATTGTGTAAATGATATGTTAAGATGTATTGCCGGGGGCGGAACTGGCTTTACACATGAAACATATCGCATTCCAGCATACACAGAGCATTACATCTATAAATATCAGAATATGGAAGCCCATAAACAGTGCCAAGATAATGACATAAGCCAAACGATTTCAAATTTATGGCAGATAATGGCTACATATAATAACGAAGATATGCCCTTTGAAATATTAGCTTATAAAATGAAATACATATATGAAAATGTGGAATATATAAAATCATTACTTACTGCTGAAATATATAATTATTGCCTGCAAGAATATATGTGCAGACTAATAAACGAAAATGTAAGTGAGCAAGAACAATTAAGTTTATAACAACGAAAGATAGCATCTGACGATGCTCCTTTCTAACCATTAATATTAAATCTGTTATGAGTTGGTATAAGTATTGGTATTACACAATTTTCTTTATTTATGATTCCTTTGGTAAAGACAGAGAACAGAATAAGGCATTTTCTGTGGTGTGTTTTAGTTTTATCATATATATGATATATAGCTTATTGGGAGCTTATACAAATATGATGTTTGAATACTCAATTCTAAAGTATATTGCGCATCCTTGTTCACATTTCATCTTTATAATAATGATTTATTGCTTTAATGGATTCTTGTTTTGGTCGGAAAAGAAAGCAAGGATAGGAAGAAGCATTTATCGGGAAAAGAATGAGAAAAAGAAGAATGTGATTTGTATCATGCTAACATTAGTGATTTTTGTAATATACTTTATTTGTGCGTTTTCTTACAAAGGAAAATTTATGTATATACCAAATTGAAATACCCAACAAAACAATATTAACAAGGAAAGATAACCCCTAAACGGTGTTCCTTTCCAAGCCATTATGAATAATAAAGGAATAAAAAATACAGATAACTATTTTGAACGAGTGAAGCAACGTGCAAACCGGACGAATTACAGATACTATTTTTTTGACTACCTATATTTCAAAGGAGAGGTTTGGGGCAAGAAGATAGGACGGATGTCAGGTTTTATACTGCTGTTTTGGTATTGGTGGTGGATAGTAGTTCTGCCCGGCAACTTTCTCCTGATTAACAGTGTACCGCAATGGTCGTCCTTACATCTTGGTTATTTAGGTGCAATGTTTTTGCTTATTTGTGTATTTATTCTTGCACGATACAGGAAAGCCCGTGTACAGGCATTGTTGAACCGCTACCGCCGCTCTAAGCATATCAGCGCAGTACAGGCATATTTTCTGTTCCTGCTGCCATTTGTACTTTTCTTCTTAGAAACATGGCTGTTCGATGAATGGGGTTGGACGGATTGCGTGAGGTGGAACAAATGATATGTCATTCATATATAAAACATCAGATATGGAACAACGGATTACATCATTATTGCTTCCCGCTCCCGAAGCGGAGCTGGAAGCGTCCTGCAAGGAACTGGACGAAAAGGTAACATGGCTGCTGCACAACAGCCGGAAAATGGACAACTACTTGGAACTTGAACCGTTCAGCAAGGACGGGCGGCTGTGCGCCCACGTGTGCGACACGCTCAAAAGCCTGCCGGAAACGCCGACACTGGCGGCATACAAGGACTACAAGGCAATCATCATCCTGCTGGGTATATCCACCACCCGTTACGCCATACTGGACGAACTGGCGGAACAGCACCGCAAGCGGGACGACATACCCGAACTGACCGCCTACTGCGATGCGCTCCACTGGATGCGACCGGGACGGCAGTACCTATGCAACGTTTACAACACGGTATGCCACGCTTTCCACCTGCTGCGGAGAAACCCGGTAAGGGACAACCGACTGCTGGTGACGGAAAAGGAGCTGCGCCACGCCGAACGGATGCTGCCGGAACTGGGCAGGCAGACGTTCACCGAAATGGTACGTCTGAAAGGCTACATGGTCTATGATGCCGAGCAACTGGCGGACAAATGCGGCATGGAATACGGCTCGTTCCGGCGAAAGGTAAAGAAAATGACCGGGTACACGGCTAAGGAATGGGTGATAAAGGAACGGGTAAAGGACGTGGAACACTACCTGATGAACACAAACCTCACGCTTACCGAAGTGGCGTTCACCACCGGGTTCGCATCGACATCGAACCTGAACGACTTCTGCAAGGCGTATCTTTTAGATACCCCCGGAGAAATACGCAGAAAAGCGCAGGAAACAAGAAAATGCACAGTTACAAGAACGTAATGTGAAAAATCAAGAATAAAACAGATTTTTTATGCCCGTAACTTTGTGCTTCATAAAAGATAAGCACAAGGTTATGGAACATAAGATACTGTTGGAAACATACTTCGCCGGACTGCTTCAAAAAGTGGAATGGCAGATACAGGAATACGAGGACACCGCAGCGGACACGCTGACGCTCTGCCGCCTGTGCGTGGACTACCTGCAAGAGATACTGGGCGAACTCAAAACCTTTATAATCTCCTACCCGTTCGCCAGCATGGAAGAAGAAATACACTTCTTCAAGGAACTGAAACCGCTTTTAGCGAGCAAAATCATCTATTACAACACCGTTTACAAGATAGAGGTGCGCTTCCCCAGCGGCAGCGAGGACGTGCAGCGGGACTACCTGCTGTCGGAAACCGACCGGATTTCAAAGTCGTTCCAGCGGAACTTGGCGTTCTACCAGTACCACCGCACGAAAGCCACCTACTTGGACAGGCAGTATTTCATGCGTGGGAAGCCTGACATACAAATCATTGTGGACAGTTTCTATTACGAAACAGACCCACAGTTCAGCACCAGTCACGACTTCAAGGTAGCAAAGATTTTAGCCAACGAACTGCTGGAAATATACCTCACCAACCGACTGCACGAGCTGGAACGCCGGGAACAGCGCAAGCGGGTGAAGAACGGCTTCACGGGAAAGGTGCTGCGCTGGACGGGGACGAAAAGGGCGTTGGTGGAGCTTGTCTACGCACTGGACGCCTGCGGCTGTCTGAACAAGGGAACGGTTGATATAAAGGAGATTGTAGCCTATTTTGAATATGTTTTCGACATCGACCTCGGCGACTTCTACCACACCTACATGGAACTAAAAGCCAAGACCAAAGACCGCACGGGCTTCCTCTCCACCCTGAAAGACAGGTTGCTGCTGCGCATGAGGGAGCAGGATTAAGCAACCGTGCTTTAACAAAATTTATTTCGCCACAGGTGGGTTCGCCTGTGGCGTTTTATTTTTCAGGACACCCGAACTTTGCGGCAAATCAATTAGTTACCATTATGGAAATAATAACATTCGAGTCCAAAGCCTACAAGGAGCTGGACAACAAGATTACCGCTATTGCCGATTACATCTTCAACCATGCGGAAACGGCAAGGCAAAGCGAGGAAGACATGTGGGTGGACAGCTACGAGGTCTGCACGTTCCTGAAAATAAGCGAAAAGACCCTGCAACGCCTGCGGGTGTCGGGGACTATCGCCTATTCCAACATCAGGGGACGCTACTTCTACAAGGTCAGCGAGATACGCCGGATGCTGGAAGAACGCCTGATAAGGAGCAACAAGGAGAACATCGACAACCTGATAACCAACCACCAGTTGTATGCTAAGGAAAGAGGAAATCTTAGAAAGAACAAGTAACGGGCTGGCGGTGTTCAAACACTACCTGCCCGGAAACTGGCGCATAGGTCGCAACTTCCTTAACCCGTTGTACGAGGATAGCAAGGCTTCCTGCAACATCTATTTCGACCGCCGGGGCGGTATCTACAAGATGAAAGACTTCGGAAACGACAGTTACAGCGGCGACTGCTTCTTCCTCGTGGGGCAGTTAAAGGGGCTGGACTGCAACCGGGCGGCTGACTTCGTGGAAATACTGGAAATCATCGACCGGGATTTGGGCTTGGGGCTGGCTTCCGGCACCCCGGTTTCCATTCCCCCGGCAACCGTCCGCCGGGCAGAGCCGGACAAACCCGAAGAAACGCCCGAAAAGCCTGTCAAGCCCTACCAGTTCCGGGAACAGAAGTTTCCGCTTGCCGAACTGGTGTACTGGCAACAGTACGGCATCACGCCCGAACTGCTGGAACATTACAAGGTCTGCTCGCTCCGGGAATACAACAGTGAAACGACAGAGGGGAAGCCGTACACCTACATTTCATCGGTGGCAGAACCCATGTACGGCTACAAGGGCAAACAGCACATCAAGCTGTACCGCCCGTTCTCCACGCCCCGCTTCCTCTATGGCGGCAGCTTCGGCGAGAACTATTGTTTCGGGCTGGAGCAACTGCCCGCCAAAGGTGACACGCTCTTTATCACGGGTGGCGAGAAAGACGTACTTTCACTGGCGGCGCATGGTTTTCACGCTATCTGCTTCAACAGCGAAACGGTGACGATACCGCCCACGCTGGTTTATAGGCTGACGTTCCGCTTCAAGCACATCGTCCTGCTCTTTGACATGGACAAGACGGGCAGGGAAAGTTCACGCAAGCAGGAAAAACTACTGGAAGAATTTGGCGTGAAACGCCTGCTGCTCCCGCTTCCGGGAACGAAAGAGGAAAAGGACATTTCCGACTACTTCAAAGCCGGGAACACCCGTGAAGATTTCCTGAAACTGTTTATCGAATTTTTAGACAACCTGTATAGCGACACACTAATTATGCTAAAATCGTGCGAGATAGATTTCAACAACCCGCCCGCCAAAGCGCAAGAGATTATTTCGGCGGGTGACGTTCCGTTAGGAACACAAGGCAACCTGTTCGGCATCACCGGGGGCGAGGGAACGGGCAAGAGCAATTATGTAGCCGCAATCGTGGCGGGCTGCATCTGCCCGGCTGGTGCGGACATAGATACGCTGGGCATACAGATAACCGCCAACGGCAGGCACAAGGCGGTCTTGCTCTATGACACCGAACAGTCGGAAGTGCAACTGTTCAAGAATGTAGGCAACCTGCTGGCACGTGCCAAACAGCCGGACAAACCCGATGAACTGAAAGCATTTTGTCTTACAGGTATGTCACGCAAGGAACGCTTGAACGCCATTGTGCAGAGCATGGACAAGTTCTACTACCAGTACGGCGGCATCCAGTTGGTCGTCATTGACGGCATCGCCGACCTTGTTAAGAGTGCCAACGATGAAGCGGAAAGCGTGGCGGTGATAGATGAACTTTATCGGCTGGCTGGCATCTACAACACGTGTATTCTGTGCGTGCTGCATTTCGTCCCCAACGGATTGAAACTGCGGGGACATTTGGGCAGCGAGTTGCAGCGCAAAGCGGCTACTATTCTTTCGATAGAGAAAGACGATGAACCCACCCAGTCGGTGGTAAAAGCCCTGAAAGTAAGGGACGGAAGCCCGCTGGACGTGCCGCTGATGCTCTTTGCATGGGACAAGGAAGCGGGGATGCACGTGTACAAGGGCGAGAAGCCCCGTGAGGAAAAGGAGAAGCGCAAGGAAAGGGAACTGGTGAATGTCGCACGTGACATCTTCGGGCGGCAGACACGCATCACCTACATAGACCTTTGCGAGCAGTTGCAGCAGGTCTTGGACATCAAGGAGCGCACCGCAAAGAGCTATATCCGCTTCATGCGGGAAAGGGACATCATCACCAAAGACACGGCGAACCAAAGCTGTTTTGTCATAGGTTCATATAATCTTCGATGGAACACAAGTTGTCCATAAGCGTATGGATAAAACTTGTGTAATTCATGTGCTTGTGTCCTGCCTTGTTGTGAAACACGGCAGGATTTTTTCTGTTTGCACGTGAAAATTCAGGGTATTTGCTTAACTTTGCAGAAGTTACACGAAAAAAGTAACGGCAGTTGGACGGCGGTTGCCGGAATATTGCCTTTATATATAACATATACGTTCGCCGAACGTCCCGATGCGAAAACTGGCACTTTTCAAAATGTGGGGATATTCAGCGCAGGATATGCTATGCGTTTGTCATAGCGTGGCTGCACTGTTTCCACATTTGGGTATGCCAGTACCTCGCATCGAAACAGCGTCATGCCACGCTTTCTTTTTGGGGTGGCGGCTAACGTGCCAAGACAGTAGGGATTTATATCACTTTAATACCTGACAATATGGAACAAATCAAAGCGCACATCGCCGTATCGCTGGACGGGCATACCGCCACGCCGGACTATGAACTGGACTGGATGCCCCGTGAGGTCAAGGAACTGGCGGCAAGGGAACACGCCGCCGCAAGCTGCCTGCTTATGGGGGCGAACACCTACAACTACATCTTTGAACACTGGGGCGGGTGGCCGCACAAAAGCAAAAGGTCTTTTGTGGTGTCACACTACGACACCAACGTGACGCCGGACTGCGGCGTGGAGTTCCTGACCGAAGAACCGCTGCAAAGGGTCTATGAACTGAAACAGGAAACCGCCATGCTGGTGGTGGGCGGCGGCAAGCTACTTACATCATTGATTAAAGCCGGGTTGCTGGACAGCCTGACAATCTACACCGTCCCGGTCATGGCGGGCAAAGGCATCGGCTTTATCGGGGAAACATTCGGCTCACATTGGAAACTCTCGGAAAGCAGGGTGCTGGATAACGGGGTGGTCTGTTCGACCTACCTGTTTGGCGGCAGCGTATAAAAAATGCGCCCGGTTCCCGCCGGGCGCAACCACTAAAATTTCAATTATTATAAGTTGCAAAACCTATCACAATGAAATTTCAGTGGCAAAGATAGGCTATTTCTTCGGTTTCGCTTTCTTTTCGGGGAATGAAAAACCGACATTGAACTGTTCGTCCAGTACCAGCGAAGCATCGAAAGCCTTGCCGTTCTTGCCCTTGAAGCCCTTGATTAGCCCGGTCTTGCGTTTCGTCACCAGCTCGATAATCTGCTTGTCGGAAAGCTGCTTGTCGCACTTGTTGCGGAATATGGTAAGCGTGCAGTCCACGTTGGAACACTTCGCCACTTTCGGGTAGAACAGGATGCGCCCGTTATTGCATTTGGGACAGGAACAAGTTTCGCCATTGGCGACAGACAACTGCACCGATAGCAGTTCCGCCGTGATTTGCGTTGCGTACACCTCGATACCCTTTCGGAACGTGTCAGCATCCATACTGCCCGCTTCTATCATGGCAAGGGCGGTTTCCCACATACCTGTCATTTCGACATCGGCAATCTTCTTGTCCTTGACAATCCCATAAACGGCAAGCCCCTTGTCGGTAGGCACAAGGTTCTTCTTCTCACGCACGATGTACTGGCGGGCGAACAGCGTTTCGATAATCGCTGCACGGGTGGCGGGCGTGCCTATCCCGGCATCTTTTAGGCTGGCTTTCAGTTCGGCATCTTCCAGTTCCCTGCCTGCGTTCTCCATTGCCGCCAACAGGCTGCTTTCCGTGTGCAGCGGTTTCGGCTTGGTCTGATTCTCCAACAGTTCCACGTTGGAAATCGGCAGGCTTTCGCCCTCTTGGAGCGGCGGCAGACTGGCGGCTTCTTCATCACCGCCTGTTTCCTGCTCGCCGAACACGGTACGCCAGCCTGCTACTTTCATCACAGACCCTTTTACCGTGAAGTCAGTATCTCCAGCTGACAATATGGCGATGGTAACGTCTTTCACGCACTTGCCCGAAAAGGCTTCCAGCATACGCCCGGCTACCAGCTCGTAAACCGCCCGCTCGTCTTTGGAAAGTTCGCCGGGCAGGTTCTCGGTAATGATTAAGGCGTGGTGGTCGGTCACTTTGCCGTCATTCACGCTGCGGCGGTTCAGGGGTGTGCCGTCCAGCCCGGCGACATACCCGGCAAAGCGGGGGTATTGCCCTAACAGGGCGACACGCTCCGGCATTTCATCGAAAACGTCCTCCGATATATAGCGGCTTCCGGTTCTCGGGTATGACATCACTTTCTTTTCATACAGGCTTTGCGCTATGGAAAGCGTCTTGTCAGCCGAAAAGTTCAGTTTCGTGTTCGCTTCCTTTTGCAGCGTGGTAAGGTCGTACAGAAGCGGCGGTTCTTGGTTGGCTTCTTTCCTCTCGACGGATTTCACGGCAAGCCGCCCGGCATCCTTTACCCGTTGCAGGGCGGCTATGGCTTCGGGCTGCTGTTCCCACTTGGCGGTCGATTGGGCGGTGAAACTTATTTCCCCGCTGGCGGTCGCCGCTTTGAGTTGCCAAAACTTGGCGGGTACGAAATTCTTGTTCTCCAAATAGCGGCTACATATCATCATGAGCGTGGGTGTCTGTACCCTGCCCAGCGAGAACACGCCCTGCCCGGCGGCTACGCTCAACGCTTGGGTGGCGTTTATCCCTATCAGCCAGTCCGCTTCGCTGCGGGATTTGGCAGAGAGGTAGAGGTTATCGTAACATTCTCCCGGCTGCAAGTTATCCAGCCCCTCACGGATTGCCTTGTCGGTAAGGCTGCTTATCCACAGGCGCACAAAGGGCTTGGTACAGCCCAAATAGTTATAGATGTAACGGTGTATCAATTCGCCCTCACGCCCGGCATCGGTGGCGACAATAATCTTGTCGCATTGGTCGAACACTTCCTTTATCACTTTCAACTGTTTCAGCACGCCGGGGTCTGCCTTGTAGCCTTTCTCCGCTTTCACCTGACGGGGGATTAGCTGGAAATCGGACGGCAGTATGGGCAGGCTCTCCCTGCGGAAGTTCGCCACGCCGTAGGCTTCCGGCATGGCAAGCTGGATTAAGTGGCCGAACGCCCATGTCACCATATAACCGTTGCCGGAAAGATAACCGTCATTGCGCCCGGTCGCCCCGATGATGCGGGCGATGTCTTTTGCCACGCTGGGCTTTTCTGCTATCAATGCAATCATAATTCTTTACTTTTTAATGGTGGATATTACATTTTCATTCCTTTGGACTTCTTGGGCTTGTCCGCTTTCAGGCTCTTGTCCTGCTTCTCTTTCTGCTTGGCGGTGGGCTTGTCCTGACCCTGTTTCAACGGCTCTTTGCCCTGCTTGGTGGCTTCGTTGGTCTTGCCCTCCGAATTGACCGCTACCTGCGTCCGGCTCTCGGTGGCGGGGGTAACGTCTTTCGGCTGCACCTTGTCGGGGGATTTGCCCTGTGCGCCGGGCTGCACATGACCGTTGAACTCAACGCCCTTTCCGTCCTTTAACCCGGCGACCTGCTGCTCTGCGGGCTGTTGTCCCTGCTGCAAGAACTGGACGGCAGACCTCGGCAGGAACTCCAAGCCACGCTCCACTGCGCTGACCTGCAAATAGGCACTGCGCTTCGTACCGTCCCTGAATTGCAGGTTTTCCATTTTCACCGCTTGCCCGGCTTCAAAAGCGGCTTTCTGTTCCGGGCTGACTTGCACGCCGCAAATGGTGTCGGGGCATTTCCACTTGTCAGCCCGCATATACTCCAGTTCGTGCGTGTACCTGTCCCGGCTGACGAACACGGGGATTTGCTCGCCGCTTTTCGGGTCTTTGATTCGGGCGATGCCGCCCAAGTTGCCAGTGCCTTGCAAGTTGCCCTGTTCCTGCTTGGTGAACCCGTGTTCATGGAACGGGCGTTGCAACAGTTTCTCGTCCTGCTGCACGCCGTGCAGCTTGGGTACTACCGTGCCGTCCTTTGCCTGATAGAAAGACAGCTTGACATCGGTAGGTTTGAGGTAGAAGCCGCCCACCGTCCCCGAAACGGTGTAGGTGTTGCGGGACTTGTAGCCACGCATCACCCGGTCGAAGTCCTTAGTGTTTTTCAGGGTGTCGGCGGTGATGCCGACTTTTTTCAGGTTCTCCCAGTCGATTTTTGCAGGGTCGAAGCGGTAGCCCTGCTTGAACTCGTGGAAGTCGGGCTTCGGAACTCGTAACATTTCAGCCCGCTTGCCGCCCTCCGGTGTCGGGTTGCGGTGGTTGTCCTCGATTGCCTTTGCGTCCTGCTCCGCTTCGGAAGCCTTGACACTGAAAAGTTCCAGCCCGGAAGTGTCCTGGAACTTGCGGAAGAAATTGGAAATGAAGTTGCTGAACACATCGCTGTTCTTGTCCACCTGCATGAACTCGCCGCCGTGTGTCGGCGGCACGGTCTGCAAATTGCCCTCCTTGTCGATACCCTTAACGGCACTCACCTTGCCCTGCTGTTTATCCAAGACCAGCAGCACGTCTTTTTCCTGTCCCTCTGCGGGCGGGGTCATTCTGTTTGCCATAAATAATTGAAATTTTAGCGGTTACGGGAATAGTCCCGCCCAAAGGTAGCGACTAAATATGCTATATTTGGATAGGCAGAAAGAGGTGTCCGAATTTGTCCTGCGTTGTCTGAAATTGTCCGGGTGGGGTAATTACTGCGAGCAATATTCGCAGAATTGAAAAGGGCGAAAAAAAAAGAGAGCGAAGTTAATCACTCTCTTTGGATGAGCCATTTGTGAAGCGTTTATGAAACGTTTGCTATTTTATCAATAGGCTAATAATGAGCTATATATCAAAATTAATACTGAAATACAGCTTATTTTTGGAGCGTTTGTGAAGCGTTTGGCAAGCCTTTGATTGTGTAATAAGTGCTTTTACCAGTAACGCCCTGCATTTCCAGCCACGCTTCCATTTGTTGTAACAAACGATATGCGGTAGTCCGGTTGGTGTTCAATATTTTTTGAACGTCCGAATTGGTAACGCTTCCATTTTGGGCGGCATACTCAATAATGGGTATATACCTTTCATCCACCCGCTGTGCCAATAGCTGCGAACGTATATCGGTATAATAGGTAATCATCAGACCGCTTAACATTTCAAGTTTGGGCGGCAACAACTTGTATGCGCTGACAGCTTCCAAGATACGCTTGTAGCCACGTCCCCAGCTTTCAATATCCCCGCTTCTGAAAAAGGCGTTGGCGATTAACGGATTATAAGGAGAGGACGGATGGCTTTCAAAAAGTTTTTCAGTCGTCCAGCTTTCCGGCAACTGCCCGGCGTTCCAAAAGGTGATATGGTCGGGGAACACGCTAATCTGAATGGGTACGGCACTGGCATAGTCTTTATGTGCCACACAATTCATCAGTGATTCCCTAATAGCTTCCACCGGGAATTGCGGTGTTTCACGCCGGGAAATGCCCTCGTATGAAATGTGATAAATCAGGTATTTGGTCTTTATCAAATCCATTGCCTTATCCACCTGCTCCATTAAAGAGCCGTGAACCTCGTCCTGAAACTCCAAGTTACCCTTATCATCCCGGAAGAAACCTATCTTGATATACGCCCCGGTTACAAACCGTTCCGGGTCGGGGTGGAACAACAGCAAGGCGGCACGGGTCGGGCGGTTGGTCTGGGTATCAATCAGCCGTAAATCGTGCAACAGGTTTTCGGTAGTATCTTTCAACACATCTTCGTCCACACGCCCGCTTCTCGCCGCTTCCTTGCGGAAACGGTTCAATGCGTTGGGGGAAAGTTCCTCTATGCCTGCCCACTCTATGGGAAACTCGTCCCAATGCCTGCCAGTACGTTGCAGGATAAAACGGTTCAACGCCGCACCTTTCAACTCCTGTTTCGTGCTGCCGCTGCGATAGTGGTACTGACCTTTGTAATTGATAGGATTGGAATAAGGCGGCACGTCAATCTCGATATATTTCAGCCCGTTTTCTTCCAGCAGGTTCACGTCCACGATGATACCCAGCACGTCACGCACTTTGTTCGGTATGTCCTCCAGCAGTTTGTCGGCATCGGCAACGCCGACTACTTTGCCGTTGTCATTCATACCTATATATATCTTGCCGCCTGTGGCGTTGGCAAAGCCGCATATCCATTTCAGATACTCATCACGCCAGCTTTCTTTCCATTCCGTATTTTGGTTTTCGTTCATAATCATTTCTTTGTCTGCAAAATTAGTAAAAATACTGTCTGTCAGGAAAGAATATCGGTTATTCTTCCTCTTTTATCAAGTGGCATAGCTCCGGGTCGTTCTTAATCCGGGTTATCTCGTCCTCGACTATCTGCCGGACTTCCTGACGGATGCGGTCATAGTTGGCTTGTATCTCCTCCTGCATCCAGTCGTTGCCGTCCTTGTCGGTGAAGTCGATTATCCGTGGCAACTTCACGTAACGGGCGGTTTCCCGCTTCACCTTTT
>NZ_JAMZEE010000045.1:0-34683 GCF_024704895.1 Bacteroides muris (ex Fokt et al. 2023)
CCAGATATGTTTTAAAACATAATCCTTGAAGGAAAAAGAATACAGAAAATAAGAAACACATTATATATATGCGAGCGCGCATCGGAATATACTAAGTTCACCCCTTGACATAGACCACAGAACGGCCGGCACCACGCTTGAGGAGCCCAAAGAAAACTGACAATAAACCTGCGAAAGGCTACATCCGGAAAGCCCGGATACTAAACGAGAACTACTGAACAACTTTTCTCACCACAGATATGTTTCTTTCTTACCACACCCGCGTTTCTTTCTTACCACAGCTGTGGTAAGAAAAGAACATTGCCGTGGAAAGATTAGTTTTTTTGGGAAAAAGAATAGGATAAAATGAAGATTTGAGCAGAATTGAGCATTTCAATTGACAGTCAGGAGGTTTCGGCATAGATTGGCACAAAGTGGCACAGATGCGGGAGACAGGCTTTGGGAAGAATATGGAAACAGATGCACTTCCAAATCATTACCCGACATCGGATGCACTCTTAATGTTAACGGTCTATATTTCTGCGTTCTGCGTAGGTTTACATTCTGCCCTTACAACTCCCATAAACTAATTTTGCACCAAACAAAAAGTAAGGATTATGAGGAGTACATTCAAGACCGTGTTCTACGTGAACGCAAGCAAGGAGAAAAACGGAGTTGTCCCCATCATGGGACGTGTGACCATCAACGGGACAATCGCACAGTTCAGTTGTAAACAGACCATCCCGAAGGCACTTTGGGACGCAAAAGGCAACCGCGCCAAAGGCAAGAGCAAGGAGGCACAGGCGGTAAACTTCGCGTTGGAGAACATTAAGGCACAGATAGCAAAGCACTACCAACGTCTTTCAGACCGTGAAGCCTGTGTGACCGCTGAAATGGTACGTAATGCTTATCAGGGCATAGGCACAGAATATGAAACCTTGTTACGTGCCTTTGACAAGGAAAACGCGGCTTTTGCCAAACGTGTGGGTAAAGACCGCTCCAAGCGCACATATCTGAAATACCTGACTGTCCGCAAGTATGTAGCCGAGTTTATCAGAAAGCAATATAAACGTGCCGACATAACGATGAACGAACTTACGGAGGATTTCATCCGCGACTATTGCCTGTATCTGCGCAACGAGGCAGGGCTTGCACAATCTTCCGTGTGGATATACTCCATACCATTGAAACATATCGTCACCACGGCTCACTACAACGGAAAGATACCGAGAAACCCGTTTGCAATGTACCACGTTGACCCCGACCACAAGGAGCGCGGCTTCCTTACGGAGGAGGAACTTCAGGCATTGGGTACTATCAAACTGGAGAATCCAAACTTTGCACTGGCAAGGGACTTGTTCCTGTTCGGGTGCTGGACGGGCATATCGTTCATAGACATCAAGAACCTCACGACTGATAATGTCGTGGAAATGAACGGTGCGCTGTGGATTGTGTCGAAACGGCAAAAGACAGGTGTTCCGTTCCAAGTCAAGCTGATGGACATTCCGATGCAGATAATCAAGCATTATGAACCGTTCCGAAAAGACAAGAGACTGTTCAACATAGGCTCACTTGACATGGTGAACAAACGCATAAAGAACATAGCGAGGAAGTGCGGCATCGAGAAGCCGGTTTCCTTTCACCTCAGTCGCCACAGCTTCGCTGTCATGGCATTGAACTACGGTATGCCGATAGAAAGCGTGAGCAAGATACTCGGACATACGGACATCAAGACCACGCAGATTTATGCCAAGGTAACGAACACGAAACTAAACAGCGACATTTCAGCCTTTGAGAACAAAATAATCGGACGTTTCACGATATAATCGCTTGATTATGGAACGGGACATTATTACGATGAATGAGTACGGTAGAGTGACTATACCCACTACTACAAATGTATGGATGGCGGAAGCAGAGTTGTCCTCATTGTTTGGTACAATCGCCCCGACACTCCGTACAGCCATCCGAGCCGTATATAAAAGTGGAGTGCTGAAACAACATGAGGCAGAACGGTATATCTGTTTGCCCGATGGCTACGGCATGGACGTGTATGCCCTGTCTATGGTCGTGGCACTCGCATTCCGCATCAATACCGAATGTGCGGCAAGGGTACGCGATGCCCTATTGGAAAGGTTCTACGGGCGAAAAGAGAAACAAGTCTTGTGGGTGTCAGTAAACAGACCGATGTGCGAGTGTTAGAGCGTGGGTACGTACATACGACAACCGCCCGAAGAAGCGACAATGCCACTCTTCTTCGGGCTTTCTTTATTCTTTCCTGCTCCTTTCCCTTATGCGATTTTCTGCATTTTCTCGTCTGTCTGTTATGATTGCACCGTTCCGCTTCGTTTTGCGTATCAATGTTTTAAGCATTGTGCCGTAGTTTTGCATCCGATTGTTTAACCCGTTGCAGACACTGTTGTCGGCGACATAAAACCAAGCAAAGCCTATGGCAGAACAAAACGAATTCATCCGCGTAGGGACAACCCTCTACAAGATTGTTGACCAGCCACTGATTGACGGAGGCTGTGTAAAGAAGCGCATCGCATGGAACTCCGAGACCTTGCGGCAGGACTACGGCAAAGACCGCATGGCGACCGTGCCGAAGTATGACGGGTTCTGTACCGTCCCCGACCATGTGGGCTACAAGCCCGTTGTCGGAAAGTTCCTCAACCTCTACGAGCCGATAGGATACCGACCGCAGGAGGGCTGCTTCCCCTACATCCGCTCGTTAGTGGAGCATATCTTCGGAGAGCAATACGAGTTGGGCATGGACTACCTGCAACTGCTTTACCTGCAACCTGTTCAAAAGCTGCCTATCCTGCTGTTGGTGTCCGAAGAACGGAACACGGGCAAAAGCACGTTCTTGAACTTCCTGAAAGCCATCTTTAAAGATAACGTGACGTTCAACACCAACGAGGACTTCCGCAGCCAGTTCAATTCCGATTGGGCAGGGAAATTGCTCATCATGGTGGACGAAGTACTGCTCAACCGCAGGGAGGACAGTGAACGGTTGAAGAACCTCAGTACTACATTGTCCTATAAGGTGGAAGCCAAAGGCAAAGACCGTAACGAAATCGGTTTCTTCGCCAAGTTCGTGTTGTGTTCCAACAACGAGCATTTGCCCGTCATCATTGACGCAGGCGAGACACGCTATTGGGTACGCAAGATAGGACGGTTGCAGTGTGATGACACCGATTTCCTGCAAAAGCTGAAGGATGAAATCCCCGCTTTTCTGTACTTCCTTATCCATCGGGAGTTGTCAACGAAAAAAGAAAGCCGTATGTGGTTTGCCCCGAAGCTAATTGAGACAGAAGCCCTGCGTAAGATAATCCGTAGTAACCGCAACCGCCTCGAAATAGAAATGGCGGACTTGCTGCTCGACATCATGGCGAAGATGGAGGTGGAAACGGTGTCATTCTGCCTGAACGACATCATCCCCCTGCTGTCGTGTTCGCAGGTCAAGGCGGAGAAGCCGCAGGTGCGTAAAGTGTTGCAGGAGTGCTGGAAATTATCACCGGCACCCAACGGGCTTACCTATACCACCTACGTGTATGGCGGTAACGGACGCTATCATACCCGTAAAGATGTGGGCAGGTATTACACCGTGACCAAAGGACTGCTGGAGAGCCTCTGATATTCTGTTGAATTGTTGAATAGATATAATATAATGTTGATATATAGCAAAATACAGGCTCAACAGAATACCAACAACACCCAACGGACGATGAAGAGGGAACGCAGCAGCATTCGGTTATACCATCACTTCTTCTTTTCGTTGCCGTTTGTTGGGCATCATGCGTTTGTTGAGGACAAGTTGAGCGCGTATCAAGCAATATAACAATGTGTTATGTGTCATATTCAACACTTCAACGCTTTTACACCCATCAACAAGTCCGTGGGAAAACGGCTGGATACCCCAAGCAGGTATTACGTATGCCGACATGCCATCATGCCGACAAGCAGACACGACAACATGACGACACAAAACAATGACGACATATCAACATGGCGACATGAGGTACACCCCAAGTTGGCGAAAGGGGAAAAGCATCCGACAACCACCGACAGCGCAGCGGATTTTCTGAAACGAAAAAGCCATAGCTCATTAGGGCGTTTTCTTCACGCACCGCTGCGCTAATGCTAAAAACGCCCCAATGAGCCAACGGGATTACACCCCTCTGGACACCCCCGTTTTCATGCGGCACGACCGCAGCGGACGGGCATGAACAAACAAGTTTGTATAACCTATAAAAACAAAAGACGAACATGGGATACATAAGCATCCAATTCAACAAGGTGAAAGGCTCGGCGGACACGGGCGCGTCTGACCACATCGAACGCAAGACCCTCCCCAAGAACGCCAACCCTACACGCACCTGCCTCAACCGTGAGCTGGTGGACTTCCCCGATGGCGTGACGAACCGCACCGAGGCAATCAACCACCGCATCCGCACGGCAGGCATCAAGAGGAAGATAACGCCCGACCAAGTGAGGGCAATCCGCATCGTGCTTTCGGGAACACATGAGGACATGATGAAAGTGCAGGACGAGGGCAGGCTGAACGAATGGTGTGC
This sequence comes from Bacteroides muris (ex Fokt et al. 2023), assembly GCF_024704895.1. Taxonomy (NCBI): domain Bacteria; kingdom Pseudomonadati; phylum Bacteroidota; class Bacteroidia; order Bacteroidales; family Bacteroidaceae; genus Bacteroides; species Bacteroides muris (ex Fokt et al. 2023). Next base: position 4,557 of record NZ_JAMZEE010000045.1, read on the forward strand.
CGACAACCTACAATGGCTGCACCGCACGTTCGGACGGGAGAATACCGTTTCTGCAGTCTTGCACATGGACGAGTATACGCCGCACATCCACGCTACGGTCGTACCGATTGTAACAGGCGAACGCAGGAAAGCGAAAAAGAAGCAACAGGTGGAGGGCAAGCGCACCTACCGTAAGAAAACGGATGCCATTCGTCTGTGCGCCGATGACGTGCTGACACGAGAGAAGCTGACAGCCTATCACGACAGTTATGCGGAAGCAATGGCGAAATACGGCTTGCAGCGTGGCATCCGTGGTTCGGAGGCACGACATACCACCACTGCCCAATACTACCGAGACTTGAAGCGGCAGACGGGAGAACTTGAAGTCAATGTGCAGCAGTTGCAGACGGAAAGGCAACAAGCGGAACAGAAACTTGACGAGGTGAAGAAAGAAATTAGGTCGGAGAAACTGGAAGCCGCCAAGACCGAGGCGAAAGCCGCACTCGTGGCAAAGGTCGGTTCTTTTTTGGGCGGTGGAAAGTTGAAAGCGGAAAGGGAAGGATTTCAGCAGCGCATAGCGGAACTTGAAAACCAAAATGCAAGGTTGGAGCAACATATTAAGCAGATGGAACGTGAACACCAAGCCCAATACAGCAAGTTCAGCGAGTATATGGACAAGGTAAAACGATACTTCCCTCATGTAGAGAAACTGCTGCCCTTGATTGACTTCTGCCGTAATACGCTACACTTCTCCGAACAGATTATCCAAGAACTATGCAAGTTGAAGAAAGTGAACTTGAAAGGTGATTTCTATTCACCTGAGTTCAACCGTAAATTCCATGCAGAGGGGGCGGCTTTCTCGTTTGAAGAAGACAAAAGCAGGACAGGGCGTTTCCATATATGTGTGAACAACATTCCGCTTGTACAATGGTTCCGGCAGAAAGCGCATGAATGGAGAAACGGTTTGGGGCTTACTACCCCAAAGCAAGGTAACGGGATGAAAATCTGAATATGTATAAATTTCGCCCAAGAAGTAAAGATAATCATTCAATGAAAGGGACTTATCAAGAATTTTAGCTACTTTTGCAATTGGATTGGGGCAACCCTTTCCAAAACATAGAAAAAAGAAGAAGCGTTATGCTTATCTTGTACTTGAAAACGTAGGAAATTTTCAAATTGGATACAAGGATAGCATAGTGGTTCTCACGCTATAGCGTGGGCTGCTATTGTTACATCTGTATCCAAGGTTTCCTACGACCTTCAAGTAAAGAGTGTGGCATACAGTTCCACGCTTCGTGTTTCGGACAAGCGTCAATAATTATCATTTAAATAGTGAACATTATGAAGAATGTTATTATCTTATTATTTTGTGCAGTTGCATTAGTTATGACTTCTTGCACACTCTCTAACGAGGAAAAAGCTGAGAAGTTGGTTAAAGAGACGCTTAAAGGCTATCTATATCACCCAGATTCTTATGAACCAATATCAACAAAAGTTGATAGTATGTTCATTGATGTAACTACTATTGAACCTATTATGAAAATTAGTGATGACATCAAAGATTTGATGTCTAAAATAAACAGATGTAAAAGAAACATCGAATCTGCGGAATCTTCTATGGATATTTTTGCTCCTAATGGATATTCTTCTCAATACTCTCGTGGAGAATATGCGCGGGCAAAAAAAGAGAAAGAAGAAGCCAAATCTGATTTGGATAAATATACCAAGAAACTTTCAGAACAACTTGTTTCTCTAAAAGAAAATGTTGTAAAATATCACAAAGGTGAATTTACAGGTTGGGCAGTAAGTCATAGATTTAGGAGTCTTAATGGCACAGGTTCAATAACCATTCCGGGAGAAATGATTTTCTTTTGCGACAAAGAGTTTACAACTTGTGGCGGTTATGAAGTTGATAAGTTTGAGAACTTTGCAAAAATTTTGAAAGCTGTAGATGAGGCAACTTCTGATGAAGATATAATAGACTATTTTAGGGAGGATAGTTTTTTACTGTAATCCAGTCTTTTAATAGCTTAGAAAGTTAGCGTGCCTTAATGGCACGTTAACCTTTTATACAATGTAACCTTTATCAACGACAAATCTTTTTTTAGTATGCAAGCATTGTTTATTGGGGTAATTTGTATTATAGCTATTTCAATTTGTTATATAGTTATAACAAGGACACGCCTAAAAAACAAGTCCAAGGAACTTTCAGAAAAGTTAAACCACATATCTTCTTATGGCAATAAATCCAATTACGAGCAAGCAAAAGAAAGATTGTTGGTTTTAAACAACGAGGCATTTATTGATATTCCGACCGACCTTAATAACGTTTTTTCAGGGAGGGTAATATCTGCAACGCAAGAAAAAGATTTTGCCAATCATTATAAGCCACATTTTCAAAAATCGTATTCACTTGTTAAGAAACTTAAATCCTTTAATATCACTCCATCTGAAACCATATCCAAATTTATCAATGATTTTGGAGCTATCAATAAACTCGTAAAGCAACATAATGAAGAGGTAATTACATTTCTGCTTGACACGCATAAAGAGTTTTTCGACCATTGCCTGAAATATCCATTAGACAAGCAACAAAGACGCTCAATCGTTTCAGAAGAAGAAAATTGTTTGGTAGTTAGTAGTGCGGGAAGTGGAAAGACTTCATCCATCGTAGGAAAGGTAAAGTATTTGACTGAAATAAAGAAAGTCAATCCTCAAAATATCCTCCTTATCAGCTACACAAACAAGGCTGCCGCCGAATTGACAGAAAGAATGGGTATTACAGGTTTGAGAGGGTACACTTTTCACAAACTTGCCCTTGACATTATCGGACAAACAACAGGTCAAAAGCCATCAATATATGAAAAGACGGACGCGCTCTTCGTGAAAATCTACCATGAATTATTGAATGATAAGAAATTCAAGGAAAGCGTAATAGAATACTTTATTGATTATCAAACGCCCGAAAAGGAGTGGGAAAAGCGGAAGAATGAACGTAGGCAACAACTTTCAGAACAGAAGGATGTACGTTTGAAAGCATCGTTTCCTGATATGGACGGAAAAACTGTTTATGTACGAAGTGAGCAAGAGCAGAAAATATGCTTTGCGCTATCTTCCCTTAGCGTAAAATTCAGATATGAAGAACCATACGAACATCCATTGGCAGACGAGATGCACTCTCAATACAAACCGGATTTTTCCATATATTTTGAACAAAGTGGAAAAACAAGGCGAGTATATTTAGAGCATTTTGGAGTGGACGAACATGGACTTGTTCCTATATGGTTTGCCAAAGACAGAGGCATTACCTATGAAGAAGCAAACCAAAAGTATAACGATGGCATAACATGGAAAAAAGCGGCACATGAGAAATTTGGTACAGAGCTATTAACAACTTCAAGTGCAGATTTTCATTATTCCGATATTCGGGAGAAATTAAAAAACTTATTGGAAAAGACTGATGTTCCTATCCAAGAGAAAACAGATGCTGAATTATACGATATGATTCTTCCCCCGAATAGCAAGCAGGAGAAGGCTTTTATCCGCCTTGTCGTGACTTTTGTGACATTGATAAAGTCAAGCTGCAAATCTGTAGATGAAGTATTAAGGCAAACTAAAAACGCAGGGGACGAACGCAGTACATTCATTATCAAAAACATCTTTCAACCCGTTTATAAACGGTATATTGAAGAATTGACGAATATCAACCAAATAGATTTTACGGATGCAATCCTGCAAGCTACCGACATTTGTCGTTCCTCCCATTCTGTGAAGTATGATTATATCATTGTGGACGAGTTTCAAGACATATCCGTTGACCGTTACAACTTCTTAAAAGTATTGCGAGAGGGAAATCCGCCTGCTAAGTTGTATTGTGTGGGCGATGACTGGCAGTCCATCTATCGTTTTTCAGGGAGCGACATGGCACTTTTCAATCAATTTTCATATTACTTTGGTCAGACGGAAATCAACAAGATTGAAACTACATATCGGTTTGGAGAGCCTTTGGTCAGCCTGTCCTCGCAATTCATCCAACGCAACGAAGCCCAAATTAAAAAGAACATCCATCCTTTTAATCCACAAGTTAAAACAGAATTACAATTCTGTGATTATGAAAGGCGTGAATATTGCAATGTCATCGGACAATTGGTTGCGTCAATTCCATTGGACAAATCAGTATTTTTGTTAGGGAGATATTCCTTTGATGATTATTACCTGTCGTTCATGTATAAATCCGTGAAAGAGGGTAATCGTTTTTTCTATATCATCGGAGATAGGAAAATAGAGTTTCTGACCGTTCATAAATCCAAAGGACTTGAAGCAGACTATGTGATAGTTCTTCAATGTAACAAGGACACATACGGGTTTCCCTCACTTGTAAGCGATGACCCTGTTCTTAATTATGTCTTGACAAAAAGCGACCAATATCCATACGGAGAAGAACGTAGGCTGTTTTATGTAGCCATTACCAGAGCAAAAGTCAAGACCTATGTACTGTATGACAGACGCTTCCCTTCTGTTTTCGTGGACGAGTTCTTGCATCCGGAAAAAGTCACGGAAGAAAGTTATGCCAAGCATCCAAACGCCAACAAAAAGTGGACACGCAGTGCGGATAATTTTCTGCTTACCCTTTATCATGAAGGGAAAAGTATAAAATACATAGCCGAGAAAATGGGCAGAAGTCAAACCTCGATAGTAATGCGATTAGGAAAATTGGAAGGAAAACGGCAATAAAATACTGATTGCATTTCGTTTGTCGAAAATATATGTTACCTTTGCATAGAGTTGTTTGACAGCAATGTACTACACATCGCAGAATTTATGACCGTTGCCAAGTCATTACCTCACTTGTGGCAGAAAGTGCGCAAGTTGCTTATTTCTAAATTATTCCTGTCTTATAGCTGTATTTTAGGGAAAAACAGACTTAGAAAGTAAGAAGACAGCAATTATATTCTGGCATTTTACAAACTAACTATCCATAAAGAACGAAATGACATACTTCAAAGATAAAAGAAAAGAGAATGAAATCTGCCACAATACTGTGACAAACAGAAAAACTCAGCGACAGATAGGGTAAATATCAACCTAATTATTTATCTTTGTTAGCTTTTAAAAGTTAGCATACTAAAAACAATAAAGTGCAATGAAAGATTTTCTGAAATTTACGTTTGCCACCATTACCGGCATCATCGTATCAGTCGTTGTTTTAGTTTTCATCAGTATTCTGGTGGTTTTCAGTATGGTATCATCTTCGGAGTCGGAAACGCAAGTACGCAAAAACTCCATTATGATGCTGGATTTGAATGGTGCACTGGCTGAACGCAGCCAAGACAATCCGTTCGATGCCCTTATGGGAGACAATTATAAGACTTATGGTCTGGATGATGTACTCTCCTCTATCAAAAAAGCAAAAGAGAATGACGACATTAAAGGTATCTATATAGAAGCGACTTCGCTAGGTACAGGATTTGCTTCACGCGAAGAAATACGCAATGCATTGAAGGATTTCAAGGAATCGGGAAAATTCATCGTGGCTTATGGTGACAGCTATTCCCAAGGTCTTTATTATCTGTCAAGTGTAGCCGACAAGGTGTTGCTGAACCCGCAAGGTATGGTCGAGTGGAAGGGCTTGGCCGCTGCCCCCATGTTCTTCAAGGATTTGCTGGCCAAAATCGGAGTAGAAATGCAGATATTCAAAGTAGGTACCTACAAATCGGCTGTAGAGCCTTTCATCTCTACCGAAATGAGCCCTGCCAACCGTGAACAAATCGATGCTTACCTGACCTCTATCTGGGGAGAAGTGACCAATGATGTTGCAGAATCACGCAAAATATCTGTAGACTCACTGAACGCCATTGCCGACCGCATGTTGATGTTCTATCCCGCGGAAGAAAGTGTGCAATGCGGACTGGTCGATACATTAATATATAAGAATGATGTGCACAACTACCTGAAAGCGATGGTAGGCATCGACAAAGACGACCGCATGCCCGTACTTGGTTTACAGGACATGATTAACGTAAAGAAGAATGTTCCCAAAGACAAAAGTGGAAATGTGATTGCCGTATACTATGCCTATGGAGAAATTGATAGCGGTTCATCTTCTGCCTCCAGCGAAGAAGGCATCAACTCTAAAAAGGTGATAAAAGACCTGCGCAAGCTGAAAGATGATGAAGATATAAAAGCTGTAGTATTACGCATAAACTCACCGGGCGGAAGCGCCTATGGTTCAGAACAGATATGGTATGCAGTCAACGAACTAAAGAAAGAGAAACCGGTCATTGTTTCCATGGGTGACTATGCAGCTTCAGGAGGTTACTACATTTCCTGCAATGCAGACGCCATCGTGGCTGAACCTACCACACTGACGGGTTCTATCGGTATCTTCGGCATGTTCCCCAACGCAAAGGGGCTGACTGAGAAAATCGGGATAAACTTTGATGTAGTGAAAACCAATAAATACGCAGACTTCGGCATGCTGACACGCCCGATGAATGACAGTGAAAAGGGGCTGATGCAAATGTATGTAAACAACGGATATGACCTCTTCCTCACCCGCTGCTCCGATGGCCGAAGCATCAGCAAAGAAAACTTGAATAAAATTGCCCAGGGCCGTGTGTGGACCGGAAGCAAAGCCAAGGAACTAGGACTGGTCGACGAATTGGGTGGTTTAGACAAAGCTTTAGACATTGCCATTGCAAAGGCTGGAGTAGATGCCTATACTGTGATGAGTTATCCGAAAAAGAAAAGTTTCTTTGAAAGCCTAATGAACACCAATCCAGGTAACTACGTCAAAGTACGCATGCTGAAAGGCACAATGGGTGCGATATACCAGCAAATTAGCGTCCTAGAGAATTTTGACAAATATAACCGTATACAAGCACGTGTACCCTTTGAACTGAATATTCAATAAATGGAGGAAAACTTTATTAAGATATATCACTGGCTATATCCCCTATCATGGCTTTATGGGATAGGGGTATGCTTGCGAAATAAACTCTTTGACTGGGGCTGGCTCCGGTCAAAGAGTTTTGACGTTCCAGTAATATGTGTGGGCAACCTTGCTGTGGGTGGAACTGGTAAGACGCCACATACCGAATATCTGATAAAGCTATTACAAAAAAACGGAGTGAATGTAGCCACCCTCAGTCGGGGGTACAAGCGTAAAAGCCGAGGCTATGTACTGGCCGATGACAAGAGCAATGTACAGCAAATAGGTGACGAGCCATATCAAATTAAAAATAAATTCCCTAATGCATGGGTAGCAGTAGACGAAAACCGTTGCCACGGTATTGAACAACTGCTGAGACTGGAAAACCCCACCGTAGAAGCCATTATCCTAGACGATGCCTTCCAACATCGCCATGTAAAAGCCGGACTGAACATTCTACTGACTGATTTTCACCGATTACTATGCGACGATGCCTTGCTCCCTGCCGGAAGACTCCGCGAACCTTCAAGCAGTAAAAACCGGGCGCAGATAGTCATCGTCACCAAATGTCCGGATGACATCAAGCCAATAGACTTCAACATCATCGCCAAGCGGCTTCATCTTTATCCATACCAGCAACTGTACTTCTCCAGATTCCGCTATGGGATGTTGATGCCACTATTTCCTGAGAAAACGAACAGCCGGAAAATTCTCTCCTGCTTCACCGGAAACGAGCAGGTGCTGCTGGTGACAGGCATCGCCTCCCCCGCTCCCTTGCAGAAAGAAATAGAATCTTACACCTCACACGTCAATTTACTAGCATTTGATGACCATCATGACTTTACCCCCAAGGATTTATCGCAGATAAAGGAGCAATTCTTGCATCTGGAAGAATGTAAAAGACTGATAATCATCACAGAAAAAGATGCGGCAAAGCTAAAGATTCATTCTACACTGGATGAAATACTGAAGCCGCACATCTACGTGCTGCCGATAGAAATAGAAATTTTACAGAATCAACAATATATATTTAACCAAAACATTATTGGCTATGTTAGAGCGCATTCAAGAAACAGCAGCCTTTCTGAAAGGAAAGATGCATACCCAGCCTGAGACAGCAATCATCCTCGGTACCGGACTCGGCAGCCTTGCCAACGAAATCACCGAAAAGTATGAAATAAAGTACGAAGAAATCCCCAACTTCCCCGTCTCTACTGTAGAGGGGCACAGCGGAAAACTCATCTTCGGCAAATTGGGCAACAAGGACATCATGGCGATGCAGGGACGTTTTCATTTCTATGAAGGCTATTCCATGAAGGAAGTAACCTTCCCCGTACGCGTAATGCATGAACTAGGCATCAAAACTCTGTTCGTATCCAATGCCAGCGGCGGTACCAACCCGGATTTTGAAATTGGCGACTTGATGATTATCACCGACCATATAAACTACTTCCCCGAACATCCGTTGCGTGGCAAAAACATACCCTACGGTCCCCGCTTCCCGGATATGAGCGAAGCATACGACAAAGAACTGATTCGCAAGGCTGATGCTATTGCAGCAGAAAAGGACATCAAGGTTCAGCACGGTGTCTACATCGGTACGCAAGGTCCTACATTCGAAACGCCTGCAGAATATAAGCTGTTCCACATTTTGGGTGCTGATGCAGTGGGCATGTCCACCGTACCAGAAGTTATTGTGGCAAATCATTGCGGAATCAAAGTATTTGGTGTATCTGTCATTACAGACCTGGGTGTGGAAGGTAAAATCGTAGAAGTTTCTCACGAAGAAGTGCAGAAAGCTGCCGACGAAGCACAACCGAGAATGACAGAGATTATGCGGGAACTAATTAATAGAGCATAAGAAAGCATGAGAACAGAAATAGCCACCCTCGGCGAGTTCGGCCTCATCCACCACCTCACCGAAAGCATAAAACTAAAGAACGAGTCGAGCCGATACGGTGTCGGAGATGATGCCGCCGTCCTCTCCTACTCGGCCGAAAAGGAAGTACTCGTTACTACTGACTTACTGATGGAAGGTGTACACTTCGACCTTGTGTATGTACCTCTCAAGCATTTGGGATACAAATCGGCTGTAGTCAATTTTTCCGATATCTATGCCATGAACGGCACGCCGAAGCAAATTACCGTTTCCTTGGGTATATCCAAACGTTTCAGTATAGAAGACATGGAGGAACTCTATACCGGTATCCGTCTGGCTTGCGAAGAATATGATGTTGACATCGTGGGAGGAGACACCTCCGCTTCCTATACCGGGCTTACCATCAGCATCACCTGCATAGGCGAGGGGGAGAAAGGAAAAGTAGTCTACCGTAATGGTGCCCGCGTGACTGACCTGATTTGTGTCAGCGGTAACCTAGGTGCCGCCTACATGGGATTACAACTTTTAGAACGTGAAAAAGCGGTTCTCAAAGGAGGTGACAAAGATTTGCAACCGGACTTTTCGGGGAAAGAGTATCTTCTGGAACGTCAGTTAAAACCCGAAGCACGCCGTGACATCATCCAGAAACTGGCAGAAGAGGGTATACAACCCACCTCCATGATGGATATATCGGACGGTCTTTCTTCGGAATTACTGCATATCTGTACCCAAAGCAAAGTGGGTTGCCGCGTTTACGAAGAACATATTCCTATCGACTATCAGACAGCTGTAATGGCAGAAGAATTCAATATGAACCTGAGCACTTGTGCACTGAACGGAGGCGAGGATTATGAGTTATTGTTCACCGTCCCCATTGCCGACCATGAAAAGGTTGCCGAAATGGAAGGCGTCAAGCTGATTGGCCATATCACCAAACCAGAATTAGGCTGTGCACTAATTACCCGTGACGGCCAAGAGTTTGAACTCAAAGCACAAGGATGGAATCCTTTGAAGGAAGAAGAAGCGGAAAAAGCATAGCTATAAAACTTTTTCAATATTTTTTCTCAAATCATAAACACTGATAATTAGCCACATAGCCAATTATCAGCGTTTTTTATTATGAAAGCTATTGTATAGTACAAAAGTTTCACTATCTTTGCAACCGCAAAAGAGATAAACATGGTGCCATAGCTCAGTTGGTAGAGCAAAGGACTGAAAATCCTTGTGTCCCCGGTTCGATTCCTGGTGGCACCACTTTGAAGAAAAGCAAAAGACAGTAAAATCCTGATTTCCAAACGAAATCGGGATTTTTTGTTTTCCGGCGGAACGCAAAAAACGGCAGAATATTACAGTTGCTGGTGTTCCAAAAGGTGGAGCAAAAGAGGTGGAGCGCAAATCTCCACCGAATAAGATTACTTCTCTCTGATTTGCAACATTTTGCGTATCAAGAAAGCGTGCATGGTTTCCTACTTTTGTACAACGAAAAACTGTAGGAACATGAAAAGAGACTCATTCAATGTGCTTTTCTTCATCAAGAAAGCCAAACTGCTGAAAAACGGGGAAGCCTCCGTATGTATGCGTATCACCGTGAACGGTGCGCGAGTGGAAAACAATATCCGCAAGAGCATTGAACCAGCCTTGTGGAATCAGGCGAAGGAATGCGCTAAGGGCAAGAGCCGCAAGGCTTGTGAACTCAACCTCTTCATCGAACAGGCCAGAATCAAGTTGCGCAAACTGTTCGATGAACTGGAGGAGCGGAACTACCCTGTCACGTCCCGAATCTTGCAAGAGAAGTTTTTCGGGATTAACGAAGAAGTGAAAGAAGTCCGAACTCTCATCGGAACCATGCAGGAGCATAACGACCAATGTCGTGAACTTGTAGGAAAAGATTATGCCTTGATAACTGTCCGCCGTTATGAAAGTTGCAAGCGTTATCTGGCGGAACTTATCAGACAGAAATATGACAAGGAGGATTTACCGTTGTCAGAGGTCAACGGTGAATTGGTACGTGCTTTTGAGTTCTACCTCAAGACGGAAAAGTCTTGTCAGCAGAATACGGTTATCCGTTACATGAAGTGCTTGAAGAAGATAACCAACCTAGCACTTGCCAATGAATGGACATCCAAAGATCCTTTCATCGGTATCAAGTTTCATGAGAAAGAGGTAATACGCGAGTTCCTGACAATGGATGAGCTGCTCACTATCTATCATAAGGAGTTTCCATTGGAACGTATCACTATTGTCCGTGATGTTTTCATCTTTGCGGCGTTCACTGGGCTAGCCTTCATAGATGTGCAACAACTGGCACCGGAACATATCGTGGAGGATTCCAATGGCAACCTATGGATTCGCAAGCCTCGTCAAAAGACGAAGAACATGTGTAACATTCCCTTGCTTGACATTCCGATGCAGATTTTGAAGAAATACAAAAGCCATCCGATCTGCCAAAAGAAAAATGTGTTGCTCCCAGTCCCCTGCAATCAGAAGATGAACAGTTACCTGAAAGAAATAGCAGACCTGTGTCTGATAAACAAGACTTTGACCACACATGTCGCAAGACACTCGTATGCGACCTCTGTCTGCCTTGCCAATGGTGTGAGTATTGAGAACGTAGCGAAGATGCTCGGTCATTCCAATATCAAAATGACACAGCACTATGCCCGTGTACTTGATTCCTCCATTCTGCGAGATATGAATAATGTCAAGTCCGTGATGTCAAAAGTAATGCAATAGGTATGAGCAAGGTAATAATAACAATCAGTGAAACAGGTATAATTACAATTCCGGATGTACCCGTATGGATGACGCAATTCGAGATAGCCGACTTGTTCGGAGTATTCTCTTGCGACATCCGTAAGGCGATTCACGCTATATATTAAGAATAAGGAGTTGAGCGAATATGATACGATGAAGTATATCAAGCAACCGGATGGCATTAGTTATGATGTTTATAACATTGAAGTGATTATAGCCGTTGCATTCAGGATACGCAGTAAAGAGAGTATCTTGTTCAGACGGTTTGTGATAAATGAAATCGGTAGTATAAAGAAAGGAACTCCGATAATATTGTTTGTTTCTTGTGGCAGGGGAAATAACCGATGGTATAGTTGAGGCTCATTCCGTCAACCACCTGTTTCCGATGCTCAGATGCAAAGGTAGTATGTGGCTCTAACGGCAGCGGCAAGGTCAGGCGGCAGAGCCGTTTCAGACAGAATCTTCCTCCTATGGAGCGTATTCAGCCTGAAAACCTTGCCCCTGCCGGCCACACACAAGAATGGCATCCGGCAACGGAAACAAGCGACTGACGGGAAATCAGAAGAAACAAAAAGAAGGGAACGGCTTACAGACGAAGCGGAATATTGATGCTTCATCCGTAAGCCGTTCCTCTTTCTTTTGCCGAGAGTCCATTGCTGACGCAATCACAGGGCAGACGGCAAACTGCGCTCCTTCAAGAAAATCATGTGCCAGTCAGACGGTGACGGTATGCGGAGCGGTAGCTGTCTGCGAGCATCCTTTCGATGTCCGATTCACGGTAAAGGATTTTGCCGCCCAACTGGATATAAGCAATCCGTCCCTCGTTACGGTAGTCCTGAAGCGTCCGGCGGCTCACTTTCAGCCGTGCCGACACCTCCTTGTCGGTGAAGAAACGCTCGCCGCCCAGTGTCGGGCGATAGTTGGCGGTCAGGCGCTCGAAGCTGTCAAGCAGACGGTTAAGACTGCCCATGAAGTGGATTATCCACTCGTTGTCTTTGTTAATCAGTTCGTTCATATTACTCTGGATTTAGTGGGTATTGTTATTCTACTTTGTTCATTGCGTCAAGTTCATATCGTCCTTCCCTTGAATCTCGCTTCTTTCCGCCTGTCTTCCACGATGGAGACGATACGCTTCACATCTTCGGAACGGTAGTAGGTCTTGTGGTTGATTTGCGAATAAGCAAGCGTTCCGTTGTCCCATAGGGTCTGCAATGTTCGCGGACTGATGTTGAGCATCCGGCACACGTCCTGATTGTCCATCCACTCGCTCATTGTCTTTTCTCCATGCCGACGGCAGATGGCATCCATGCGGCAAACAAAACGGTCGAACTTGGTAACCATCGCCTCAAAGGTCTTTCTTTCGATAGATACGATTTCCATATACTTTTTCTTTTGATGTTATTTTTCTTTTGCCGCAAAGAAATATATAATCCGTTATCCGACAATGGATTTTTCTGAAGTGGCAGCTTGTGGCACCGGTATGGCAGAGGTTGTCCGGAATATGCCTATCACTGTCGCCTTAATTTCGAGATTGAGAAAGGATGCCATATTCAAAATAAGACCTTAATTCAAAATTGCCTGTGTTTGAGCCTTAGCCCTTTCGTTCATTTATACCCGGCAAATCGGTGAAGTCTGCACCGCTGTTCCTATTACCGTAAAGCAAAGCCACACAAAATTGCCTAACAGAACCCAAATACTTGACTAGTTACAATATAGGCAGTTACTTTGCTTCCGATAAACGGTAAAGTATGCGCATACAGACCAACAAGTATTCATTTTAACAAGAAACAACAATGAGCAAGAAAATCAAAAACTACGAGAATGACGAAGCGTTCAAGAACTTCAAGTTGGAAGACTATCTGCCTTCCATGAACAGACGTGAGCCGGAACAGGAAGCGACTACGGAAGAGGCTTCACTTTTTCCTTCGTTGAGTGAGCCGGACACATCCGAAGTACAGGCAATGGCATTTGAAGTAACCCAAGCAGACGAGCAGGATGTATGTGAAAATGTAGCCAATGAAAATGCGGAGATGGCTTCGGTTGAAGACGATGCCACAATAGAACGTACTATCGTCAGACGTGTCAGCAGCAAGCAGCGCAGACTGTCTTTGGAGGAGTATCGTAACACCTACCTGCAAGTACCCAAGATTGCCGACCGCAAGCCCGTGTTCGTCAGCCGCGAAGTGCGTGACAGGTTGGATGATATTGTCCGCCGTCTCGGAGGCAGGGACATGAGCGTGTCGGGGCTGGTCGAGAACCTCGCCCGTCAGCATCTTGCCATTATGGGAACGATATTGACCAATGGCGTAAATTGTAGGAATTAAGACAAGACCAACGGAATATTTTCGGGGCTTCTTTCAGAGTTGCCATAAATCACTTTTACGGAGTTCGGAGGGAGCAAGTTTATGTTTCGGTCAGCCCGAAATCCACTTGCCCCGCTCCAAACCTCGCAGGAAAAGCACATCCCGTTGGTCTATACTTCATATAATTATTGTAGATACTGAATAGATTAGATTTTAGAATATTATGAACAGCGAAAAGAGAAAGAACAACGGACGGGAACGTACCAACAAAGGTGGTCGTCCCATCAAGGGTATTGCCGAGAAACTGAAGTACCGTATCACGGTGAAGATGGCAACGGAGGACTATTACCTGTTGAAATCAAAGGCGAAGTCGGCAGGAGTTTCTGCCAGTGAATTTGTCCGAGGCTGCATCACGGAGGGCGGAGTAAAGGAACGGCTCTCGAAAGAACATGGCGATCTTATCCGCAAGCTATGCGGAATGGCGAACAACCTGAACCAGTTGGCAAGAAAGGCAAATGCGGAGGGGTATGTCTCTGTGTTTGTATCCTGCCGCACATTGATGATAGAGATAGACTACCTCGTAAACCGGATACGCTTATGATTGCGAAGATTATGAAAGGTTCGGACTTCAAGGCTGTGGTTTACTATATCTTGAATGATGAGAAAGGCACTCAAATCATAGATGCAGACGGCTTATTTCTGGAAAATAACGACACGATAGCACAAGGATTTATAGGTCAGGCACAGATGAATCCGAGGGTGACAAAGGCTGTCGGGCATATTGCATTGAGTTTCTCCAAGGAAGATGCGCCACGACTGAACAATACGGTCATGGCACAGATAACCCGTGAGTACATGGAGCGGATGGGCATCAAGGATACGCAGTACATCATCGGACGGCACTTCGACAAGGAGCATCCGCATGTGCATATCGCGTTCAACCGTATTGACAATAACGGCAAGACCATTTCCGACCGGAACGACCGTTTTCGTAGCGAGCGCATCTGTAAGGAACTAACCAAGAAATACGGGCTGCACTTCGCCAATGGCAAGGAGCAGGTGAAGATTGACCAGTTGCGTGAACCGGACAAGACGAGGTATGAACTATACAATATTCTCAAAGCGGAGGTCGGCAGGTGCAGGGATTGGAACACCCTGCTTGAACGGGTGAAACGGCAGGGCGTGAAAGTGCAGTTCAAGTACAAAGGGCAGACGGACGATATACAAGGCATCGTGTTCTCGATGAACGGTTACCGTTTCAACGGTTCCAAAGTGGACAGGCAGTTCAGCTATTCCAAGATAAACGCCGCATTAAGGCGTAACAGCTACGAGGAACGGCAGGAACAAGCACGTCCACAACTTATGCAAGCAGAAATAAGCCCGGCTTCAAACAGCAGTGGCGACCTTATCAGCGGTTCTTTAGGCTTGTTCACACCGAGCATTGTACCGGAAGAACAACAGCCTTACGACCCGTATCTGAGAAACAAGAAAAAGAAGAAACAACGTAAAATCAACAGGTAATCATGGCAGATAACAACAATATTTTTATCCTCTTTGAGGAAATCAAAACAGCCTTGAATGGCATCAAAGGTAAAATGGACAAGTTGCCCAATGTGGCAAGCCAACAACAAATTGGAAACGACAAGTCGGATTTATCCCCGATTAAGGAGACGGTAACGGAAACGGCAAAAGTCCAATCCGAAGAGATTAAGGGCTTATTGGAGAAACAATGGAAGGCTTACGCACAGATCTCCTCCCAGACCTTGCAACAACTTGATGCTATCAAGAGATTGCAGGAAGAACAAGGGGAGCAACAAGAGCTGCAACCGCAGGAGCATATCCATAGGCATAGTTTCGACATCAAATCAAGCAAGGTCTTTTCCTTTGTTGTGGGGCTGAGTATGGTATGTACGTTCTCCCTGTGGGGCAATATCGTGCAATGGCAGTCTAAGCGGCAGTATGCCGATGATGCGCTGAAGTTCCGTGCCATCCGCTCTTGGGGCGGATGCAATGCCAATGATGTTCTTTGGTTGAACAAGGTATTTGACATACATCGGGATGAGAAAGCCATCGAGTGGGTGCGGAAACAAGCAGATGGATATGATGCGTACTTGAAAGCCGTTTCCGACAGCATCATGCAGGAAAGTGTCAAATCAAATGCAGGCAGACATGGTAGCAAGTAATCCTCAGAAGTGAAGCCTATGCAGATAGATTCTAAAAATTGCATCGGAATAGGACAGCCATTCCGATGCAATTATATTATACTAACAATATTAGACATTGTTCTTTAGCCATTTTTTAGAAGATTCCGTAAGGCAATATTTTTGCTTTGGATGACTAGGCTGTTCTGGATACAATGGCTCAATGGCACCATCCTTCAACGCAAGAAGGAAATAGTTTTCTCGGAATGATGTACGGTGTTTAAATCCCATATTTGACATGATTTCACTCATAGTCATGTAATCCTCACCCATTGAAAGGATCAATTTTTGAACTTGAACGGAACTTGGTTGGTGGTTGGTCGGTGGTTGAGCGGTACTTCTCCCTGCCGAGTGTCAGACTCTGCTTTATGGGACCGCTTGAACGTGATAGTAACAAAACCTCCATCAGAACACCATGTAGGTGCTTCAACGCCTTGCGTTTTACAGGCATCCATGATACGCCTTGCCCCACTGCACTAATTTTCCAAACAAGCATGAGTAATATTTATCTCAAATTCATATCTATTTTTCAGGAATTATCACTATCTTTGCAGATATAGTCAATTTATTGAGGTAGATATTTAATACAAAATATGAAAACTGATAGGATAAATCGAATAAAAGTTGCGTTAGCCGAACAGAATAAAACTGGAAAATGGTTGGCCGAACAACTTCAAAAGAATGAAGCAACAGTATCTCGGTGGTGCTCAAACACATCACAGCCTAGCTTAGAGGTCCTAACTAGGATTGCAGAGATTCTTAATATGGATAGGAAAGATTTGATAAACAGTAGTAAATAACATTTGCTATTGGGAATATATAAAATTGCATAACAATAATGACAAGCAATACACAAAGAGCACAATTACAAGCTCAAATATGGAAAATAGCTAACGAAGTGCGTGGAGCTGTCGATGGATGGGACTTCAAGCAGTTTGTCTTAGGTACATTGTTTTACCGTTTCATTAGTGAAAATTTTACGAATTACATTGAAGGAGGAGACGAGAGTATTGATTATGCAAATCTGCCAGATAGTATAATCACTCCTGAAATTAAAGACGATGCCATTAAGACTAAAGGATATTTCATATATCCAAGTCAATTGTTTGTAAATATAGCCAAAAACGCAAATAAGAATCCAAATCTGAATACGGATCTTAAAGCCATATTTACAGCCATCGAAGGTTCTGCTGTCGGCTATGATTCAGAAGGTGACATAAAGGGATTGTTTGCGGATTTTGATACGACCAGTACGCGATTGGGTAATACCGTTGAAGACAAGAATAGCCGATTGGCTGCTGTTATAAAAGGTGTTGAGGATCTAAACTTTGGCAACTTTGAAGAAAATCATATTGATTTGTTTGGAGACGCTTACGAGTTTCTAATTCACAACTATGCAGCAAATGCAGGTAAGTCTGGTGGTGAATTTTTCACGCCTCAGTGTGTGTCAAATCTTATAGCTCGTTTAGCTATACATAATCAGAGTACAATCAACAAAATTTATGACCCTGCGGCTGGGTCAGGTTCGTTGTTGTTACAGGCGAAGAAACAATTTGACGAACATATTATCGAAGAGGGTTTCTTTGGTCAAGAGATTAACCATACCACATACAATCTTGCCCGTATGAATATGTTTCTGCATAACATAAACTACGACAAGTTTAATATCGCTTTGGGTAATACCTTGATGGATCCGAAGTTTGGCGATGATAAACCATTTGATGCCATCGTATCTAATCCGCCGTATTCGGTAAATTGGGTTGGTTCGGATGATCCTACACTAATCAACGATGACCGTTTTGCCCCTGCTGGAGTGTTGGCACCTAAGTCAAAAGCGGACTTCGCTTTTGTGTTGCACGCATTGAGCTATCTGTCAAGTAAAGGTAGGGCGGCGATAGTTTGTTTCCCTGGCATTTTCTATCGTGGAGGTGCAGAGCAAAAAATTAGAAAATACTTGGTTGACAACAACTTTGTAGAAACAGTTATTGCATTAGCTCCAAATCTCTTCTACGGGACTACTATTGCTGTAAATATCTTGGTCTTATCAAAGCATAAGACGGATACAAAGACACAATTTATTGATGCTACAAGTAGTGATTTCTTCAGGAAGGAAACAAACAATAATGTTCTTGATGAAGAGCATATAAAAAAGATTTTAGACGTCTTCGACGGTAAAGGGGATATAGAAGCGATTGCAAAATCTGTCGACAACAAACTAATTGCAGAGAATGATTACAATCTTTCGGTAAGCAGCTATGTAGAAGCAAAGGAAACTCGACAAGAAACCAATATAAAAGAACTCAACGAACGTATTCGTAAGATTGTGGTACGAGAGAATGAGTTGAGAAGCGAAATAGATAAAATTATTGCAGAATTGGAGGAGGATGAACTATGAGTAAATTAAAGGAACTGATAGATAAATATTGTCCTAACGGAGTTGAATACAAACCATTGGGCGATAAAGATGTATCAATAATGCAGCGTGGTACATCCTTAACTAAAAAAAATGCGACAGAAGGTATATATCCTGTTATATCTGGTGGTAAAACACCTGCATTCTATTGCAATTTGTCTAATCGAAATGGAGAAACAATAACAGTCGCAGGAAGTGGAGCGGGCGCTGGTTATGTACAGTATTGGAATGAACCAATCTTTGTTTGTGACGCCTTTTCAATTAAAGGAGCAGATGATGTTTTAACCAAATACCTTTATTACTGCTTAGTTAATATGCAGGATAAGATTTATGCTACGAAAAAAGGTGGAGGTGTTCCTCATGTTCATATATCTAGCATAGATAAATTTCTTGTTCCTCTTCCACCACCACCCGTACAAGAGGAGATAGTAAAAATTCTTGACCGCTTCGCGGAATATGCAGCGGAGCTGCAAGCGGAGCTGCAAGCGAGACAAGAACAATATGAATATTACAGAAATAAGTTATTGACCTTCAATAAAATAGGGGGGGGTACACAAAGCGTAATCTGGATAAAGATGAGTGAGATAGGTACATTTATAAGAGGAAAACGATTTGTAAGGACAGACATTGTTAACGATGGCGTCCCTTGTATCCATTATGGTGATATGTATACATATTACGGATTGTATGCAACAAAGAGTAAGGGAATGCTCAGAAAAGAACTTGCTCCCCGAATGAGATATGCTCAAAAAAATGATGTTGTGATTGTTGCCGCAGGAGAAAATAAAGACGATATCGGAATCGGTATGGCTTGGCTTGGAGATGAGCCTGCCGCAGTTCATGATGCTTGTTTCATATTCAAAAGTGATTTATATCCCCAGTATGTTTCTCATTATTTGCGGTCAAAATATTACCACAAGCAGATAGTTAAATATGTATCAGAAGGTAAGATTTGTTCTATCTCAGCAAAAGGTTTAGGGAATACTATTATTCCTATACCTTCTTATGAAGAACAAGTAAGGATTGCCACACTACTAAACAAGTTTGATGAACTTGTTAGCGACCTTTCACAAGGATTACCTGCGGAAATCAAAGCTGTAAAAGAGCAATATGAATATTATAGAAATAAACTACTATCATTTCCAAAGTATAAATTAAGTGCTTGATATGGGAAAAACATTGACTGAAATAGCCCAGACTCTCAAATATGCCAATAAGAAGGTTCAATTGATATATGCCTTCAATGGTGCTGGAAAGACTCGCCTTTCTCGTGAGTTTAAGAAGTTGGTTGCGCCTAGAAACGAAGGTGAAGAACAGGAGGACGAAAAACCGATAAAAGTTCTATACTATAATGCTTTTACCGAAGATTTGTTCTATTGGGATAATGATTTGGATGAGGATAGAAATAGAAAATTAATCATACATCCAAATAGTTTTACAGATTGGATATTCAAAGATCAAGGTCAAGAGTCTAATGTAATTACGCACTTTCAGCATTATACAAATGATAAGCTAACACCATCGTTCAACGAAGACTTTAATGAGATTGTATTCTCGTTAGAACGAGGAGATAACAATAAGATTGACAATATTAAAATCTCTAAAGGTGAAGAAAGTTGCCTGGTTTGGTGTGTATTTTTCAGTTTGATAAAACTGGTTATAGATACATTGAATGAGTCTGAACCTGCAAATCGTGACACTAACCAATTTGATGAATTAGAATATGTATTTATTGATGACCCTGTTAGTTCTTTGGATGAGAATCACCTAATCGAATTGACTGTTAATATTTCTGATTTGATAAAATCAAGTCAGTCGGATGTCAAGTTTATTATCACAACGCATAATCCACTGTTTTATAATGTGCTCTACAATGAGTTAGAACTAAAGAAGAAAAATAAGAAAGGAAACGAGTGCTGCTATCTATTGAATAAAAAAGATGACGGCACATACGAGTTAAACGGGAAACTTGGGGATTCTAACAAAAGTTTTTCATATCATCTTTATTTGAGACAAGTACTTCAAGAAGCTATTGATAGTAATAGTATTCAAAAATATCATTTCATGCTTCTTCGAAATCTGTATGAAAAAACTGCGAACTTTTTAGGTTATCCGCAATGGTCCGACTTGTTGCCTGATGATAAGAAGACATACTATAACAGAATTATTCAATTTACAAGTCATTCTACATTATCAAACGAAGCAGTACCCGAACCAACAGAGCCTGAGAAGCAAACATTGAAATTTCTATTGGGATATCTTGTTGATAATAATTATTATACCGAAGAATAAAATGGCACAATATAACACTATAGCAGAATCAAATAATTTTATAGTACTTGATGACTACGACAAGTGCTATATGGCGAGTGAACCTCTTGCAAGGTACCAAACAGAGGCATCATTAGAGCACGAGTTTATTCAAGATTTAAGGAGTCAAGGGTATGAATATTTACCTGATTTGAATACTCCGGAAGCATTGCTCGCTAATGTCAGAACGCAGCTTCAAGTACTTAACGATGTTGAATTTACTGATAGCGAATGGGCGAGATATGTAGAAGAATATCTTGATAAACCAAGCGATTCTCTCGTCGAGAAAACAAGGAAAATCCAAGATGATTATGTCTATGATTTTATCTTTGATGATGGTCATATTAAAAACATCTATTTGGTAGACAAACAAAATCTATCAAGAAACAAGGTTCAAGTTATAAGGCAGTTTGTACAAGAAGGATCACATCTTAATCGTTATGATGTGACAATCTTGGTTAATGGACTACCTTTGGTTCAAGTTGAGTTGAAGAAGCGAGGTGTGGCGATTAGAGAAGCTTTCAATCAAGTACATCGATATTCAAAAGAGAGTTTTAATGCCAACAACTCGTTATACAAATATATTCAGGTCTTCGTTATATCTAATGGCACAGATAGCCGATATTTTGCAAATACTGTAGAGCGAAGCAAGAATAGTTTTGACTTTACAATGAATTGGGCCAAAGCAAACAACTCATTGATTAAAGATTTGAAGGATTTTACTGCAACATTCTTTCAAAAGAATACTTTGCTGAATGTGATACTGACATATTCAGTATTTGATTCTAATAATACATTGCTGATTATGAGACCATATCAAATTGCAGCAACAGAGAGAATACTTTGGAAAATCAAGAGTTCATATCAGGCAAAGAAATGGTCTACCACAGAAGGTGGTGGATATATTTGGCATACAACAGGTTCAGGTAAGACTCTTACGAGTTTTAAGGCTGCAAGGTTGGCTACTCAACTCGATTTCATAGATAAAGTATTCTTTGTCGTTGATAGAAAAGACCTTGACTATCAAACGATGAAAGAGTATCAGCGATTCTCTCCCGATAGCGTGAATGGTTCAGAAAGTACTGCCGGACTGAAACGAAACATAAATAAAGATGACAATAAGATTATTGTTACCACCATTCAGAAGTTGAATAATCTGATGAAGGGCGAAAATGATTTGCCTATTTATCAGAAACATATAGTCTTTATATTTGATGAAGCACACCGTTCGCAGTTTGGTGAGGCACAGAAACAATTAAAGAAGAAGTTTAAGAAGTACTACCAGTTTGGATTTACAGGAACGCCTATCTTCCCTGAAAATGCACTTGGTTCTGACACTACCGCAAGTGTGTTCGGACGAGAATTACACTCTTATGTTATTACAGATGCTATTCGTGATGAAAAAGTCCTAAAGTTCAAAGTAGATTATAATAATGTAAGACCTCTTTTTAAGAGTATTGAATCGGAAAAAGATGAGAAAAAATTAAGTGCAGCCGAGAACAAATCGGCATTGCTTCACCCTGCACGTATTAAGGAGATTTCTCAATATATATTGGATAATTTCAAGATAAAGACGCATAGGAGTATAGGCACAAATAAGGGCTTTAACGCTATGTTTGCTGTCAGCAGTGTGGATGCTGCCAAGTGCTATTATGAGGAATTGAACAAACTGCAAGAAGGTTCTGAGAAACGATTAAAAATAGCAACAATCTTTTCATTTGCCGCAAATGAAGAGCAGTCGGCGATTGGTGATATTCAGGATGAAAATTTTGAGCCAACAGCAATGGATATTAGTGCTAAGGAGTTCTTGACTAACGCCATCAACGATTATAATGCTATGTTTAAGACAAGTTTTAGCGTTGACAGCAGAGAATTCCAAAACTATTATAGAGATCTTGCTAAGCGAGTAAAGAATAAGGGAATAGACCTTGTAATTGTTGTAGGTATGTTTCTTACAGGATTTGATGCCCCTTCACTAAACACTCTATTTGTTGATAAAAACTTGCGTTATCACGGACTAATTCAGGCTTTCTCTCGTACAAACCGTATTTATGATGCAACTAAAACTTTTGGTAATATTGTTACATTTAGGGATTTAGAGCAACATACCATTGATGCTATAACTCTATTTGGTGATAGTAATACCCGAAATGTTGTGCTTGAAAGAAGTTACAAAGAATATCTGGAGGGATTTAAGGATATTGTTACAGGGGAGGCTCGTAGAGGATATATTGAAGTTGTAAAAGAGTTGAATGAACGATTTCCCAATGTAGATGATATAGAAACAGAGCAAGACAAGAAAGAATTTTCTAAACTCTTTGGTGAATATTTACGAATCGAAAATATATTGCAGAACTATGATGAATATACTCATCTTAAGGCTTTGCAAGCAATAGACCTTGACAATCCTAATGCTGTTGAGGAATTTAAAAATACATATTTTGTAACAGATGGAGATATTAAGGATATGCAACAGGTAGAAATGTTGTCTGAACGGGCCGTTCAGGATTACAAATCTACTTATAACGATATTAGAGATTGGTTAAGACGTGAGCAGAAAGGCTCTGCTGCCGAGAAATCTAAGATTGATTGGGATGATGTTGTTTTTGAAATAGACCTACTCAAGTCTCAAGAAATAAACTTGGATTACATACTGGAATTAATCTTTGAAAAAAACAATAAGACCAAAGATAAGACGGCATTAATCGAAGAAATACGAGGTGTAATTCGTGCAAGTGTTGGCAATAGAGCAAAGGAAAGTCTTATCGTTGATTTTATTAACAATACTGACCTAAACACTATTGCTGATAAGGCTAGTATTATTGAGTCATTCTTTGAATTTGCACAGGGTAAGCAGAAGCAAGAAGCCTCGGAGTTAATAGCATCAGAAAACTTAAAAGAAGAAGAAGCGAAGCGATATATTACAATCTCATTAAAACGCGAGTTCGTTAGTGAGAACGGAACCGACTTTAATAGTATTTTGCCAAAGATGAGCCCATTGAATCCTATGTACTTGACTAAGAAACATAAGGTGTTTCAATTGATTGCAGCTTTCGTTGAGAAGTTTAAGGGAGTAGGAGGAGATATATAGACATGTAATACTAGAATAGATATGAAAGCATTGATTGACGAGGCCAAGCAATATATTCAGAGAGAAGTTCAAAGCAAGAATGATGTATTTATAAAATTGTGCTCTTTGAATTTGCTTAATGCTGCTATTAAAGATAAGGAATACAAAAAAGAATTAAGTTATGGATATATTAAACCTCGCGTATCAAGGTTAGTTAAATTTCTTATATCTCACTTTGAAAATGGATATGCTGATGAGTTATATTATGATGCTCAAGGTCAATGTATGTATATTAGGTGCTATGGCATACAATTCAGTTTTCATAACATTATAGTTACAAATGAGATTAGGACTTTTGCTAATTCTGAGCTAAATAATCCAATTGAATGGGATGGGGTTAGACTGCAACCTATTAGTAAAGATTTGTTTTTGCTGGCAAAAGACATACATTCAAGGAATATAGAAGTGAATCAAATCAACGATGTTTTTAAACATATTATTGAAGATAATTAATTATGGGCAAGACTGTAACCACATACTTAATTGATGGAGATCCCAAAGGAACTCAATACGCATTTATCAGTAATAAGATTTGCCAGATGTTTGTTGTACCACGCTCCAACCTCTCATATCTAAATACGCAAGAGAAGCTGCAGAAGCCTGCATTTTACATCTTGATAGGTGAGGATGAGGCGACAAAACCTCAGGCATATATTGGGGAAACGGAGAATTTCCGTGAGCGAGTGAAAGACCACGACAGCAAGAAAGCATTTTGGCAGAAGGCTCTCATATTTGTGTCAAAAGATGCCGATATGACCAAAGCAGATGTGCAATATTTAGAACACAAGGCAATAGCCGAAGCAAAGAAAGCCAATACGTTTATATTGACCGACAATAAGCAGACACCCAAGGCTCCAAATTTGCCCGAATATCAGCAAGACTCAATGGATGAGTTCTTCGAAGATGTGAAGTTCTTAGCATCGTTCATTGGTTGTAATATCTTCGAGGTATCACAACCAAAGGCTGAACATCTTTTCTATACCAAAGGTCGTGGCTGTGAGGCAAAGGGCTTTTATAATTCCAATGGTTTTACCGTTTTGAAAGGTAGTTTGATAGCCAAGACTATGGTACCATCGTTTAATTGGAAAGAAAAAAGAGAAAATTTATTGCAAGAATATACTACGGTTGAGGACGACAAATTGGTAATGAACTCCGATAAAACTTTCTCAAGCCCAAGTACTGCCGCTGACTTTTGTATAGGTAGCAGTAATAATGGCTGGCTCGTGTGGAAAGATGAAGAAGGTAACACATTGGATTCAGTTTACAGAAAACAGTTGGAATTATGAACAAATATAGAGAACAGTTAAATAGATGTATTCAAGTTGTTGATAGTGTTCGTAATATGATTAATGTACGACGGATTCCTAGTAACGCTATCAGTTATAATGACCTTTATAGTGCTTTATATCAATTAATACCATTAATCCCTGAGGAGTATCATCTATTTAGAGACAGGTTGAGAGATAAGATACTACCTAACTTAAAAACATCGGATCTAATCTCGGTGAATCAATTTGGTCAACAACTAGTAACTCCACAGAATGGTATTAACCCATACTCTTTTGGCGAAGTTATAGCAACTATTACATATTTAAATGGATATGGCAATAACAATTCATCGTCTATTTGGGATAATATACATCCACAAATAATTTCTATTGCTAAAGGTCGTTTTGATGACGGACATTATGCAGATGCAGTAGAAGCTGCATTTAAAGAAATAAACACGCGAGTTAAGAAAATATACAGAGATAGGACATCGGTAGAGAAAGATGGTGCAAAATTAATGCAAGCCGCATTCTCCATTCAGAATCCAATAATTAGACTTGGAGATACATCCACAGAAACAGGTGCTAATATACAACAAGGATATATGGAAATGTTTGTTGGTGCGATGATAGGAATTAGGAATCCTCAAGCCCATAATAACTTACTAGTTTCTAAAGATAAAGCTATTAGAAAACTGCATTTTGCAAGTATGTTAATGTATAAGATTGATGATGAACTCGTTTAGTTATTAGATAGAATTCTTATGACCGAAACTAATCGCATAGAATATAAAAGAGAATTAACTTCCGAACTTGATATTGAGAAGGAGGTTGTGGCATTCCTTAACTACAAGGAGGGCGGATACATCTATATTGGCATTGATAAGGATGGTTCAATTGTGGGTGTGAACAATGTGGATGATTGTATGCTGAGGTTGAAAGACCGCATCAAGCACAACATTTCGCCTTCGGCTATGGGACTGTTTGATATTGCTGAGGAACACAAGGATGGGCGTAGCATTATAAAAGTTACTGTAGCGAGTGGAATTGAAAAGCCATATTTCAAAACAAAATATGGTATGACTCCGCGAGGTGCGTATATACGTGTGGGGACATCGGCAGAGCCTATGCCGCAAGAACAGATTGACCGATTGTTCGCTATACGTACTCGCAATTCCATCGGACGCATTGTATCTAACCGCCAAGATTTGAGTTTTGAGCAGTTGCGTATCTACTACGATGAGCGAGGCAAAAGACTCAATGATAACTTTAAACGCACTTTGGAGTTGCTCACAGATGATGGTAAATACAACTATGTTGCCTATCTATTGGCTGATGAGAACGGCAATTCAATCAAGGTTGCGAAGTATTCAAGCCTTGACCGCTGCGATTTGCTGGAGAACAATGAATATGGCTATTGTTCTCTCATCAAAGCTACTAAAAGTGTGTTATCAAAGTTGGATATTGAAAATAAGGTTGCTGCAACGATAACTCCAATGGAGCGTATTGAAACGCCTTTGTGGAATAAGGTTGCTTTGCGCGAGGCTGTTATTAATGCTATCGTGCATAATGACTATTCGTTTGAAGTTCCGCCCAAGTTTGAGATATTTCCCGACAGACTTGAAATAACCTCAGTAGGTCGTTTGCCTGAATCTCTTACAAAAGAAGAGTTCTTCAACGGCATATCAATCCCCCGTAACAAGGAGTTGATGCGTATCTATCGCGATGTGGAATTGGTAGAGTCGTTAGGTTCTGGCATTCCTCGTATTCTGCGTGCATACGGTGAAGATTGTTTCAAGTTTACAGATAACTTTATTCGTATTACTTTGCCTATTAGTGTGCAAGATGGCACCCAGTCGGTGCCAAGTGAGCAAGTAGGTGTACAAGTTGGTGAACAGGTTAAAATGCTGATACATAGCATAAATAATAGAGAGTTATCTGTGGATGAAATATTGGAAGTGTACAAGTTGCTTTACAAGCAAGTGTACAAGTCAAAATGGTATTTTAAGAAACATACCATTCACCCTTCTATGTTTGACGGCTATGTAGAGATGACATATCCTGATAGCCCTAATCACCCTAAGCAAAAGTATCGTCTTACGACAAAAGGATTACAATTGTTAGATTCTCTCAACCATAACAAATAGATTATATGTATACCGAAGAAGAGGAGTACGGAAACTACAAAAGTTGGCGAGAGGATATGGAATTCATAGATAGATATATGGATAGACTTGACCAATTTTTGAATGGAGAAACTAGGAGGCATAATCAATCATTAGACCAAGATGAACGAACAAAATAAAATCATACTTTATCAAGACGACAACGAAATAACTCGTGTTTCCGTGCGTTTTGCCGATGAAGATTTGTGGCTGACACAAAATCAGTTGGCAGATATATATTGTACTACAAAACAGAATATCAGTCAGCACATAGATAACATCTTAAATGATGGAGAGCTTGACTCAAATCGAACTGTAAAGGATTTCTTGACAGTTCGACAAGAAGGCAAACGCCAAGTTCAGCGCAGCGTGTTGCACTATAACCTCGACATGGTTATAGCTTTGGGCTATCGTGTCCAGTCGCATGTGGCAACTCGTTTCCGTCGTTGGGCTACACAGCGACTTCATGAGTATATCCAGAAAGGATTTGCTATGGATGATGAACGGTTGAAGCAAGGTGGTAACCGCTATTTCCGTGAGTTGCTCCAGCGCATCAGGGATATTCGCAGCAGTGAGCGTAATTTCTATCAGCAGGTCACGGATATTTATGCCACCGCTACGGACTATGACCCACGCGATGAGATGACGAAAATGTTTTTCGCTACCGTGCAGAACAAGCTGCATTATGCCATTCATGAGAATACGGCAGCCGAGGTTATCTACAATCGCGTGGACAATGAAAAGCCGTTTGTGGGTATGACGAACTTCAAGGGTAACTATGTTACTAAGGACGATGTGAAGATAGCCAAAAACTATTTGTCAGAGATTGAACTCCAACGCTTAAACTTGCTTGTTTCCGGTTTCTTGGATTTTGCCGAGTTCCAAGCGTTGGAAATGAACCCTATGACAATGAAAGATTGGATAGAGGCACTGGACAACCAGATTATTGCTCACAAGCGGAAAGTGCTGATTGGCAAGGGAAGTATTTCACATAAACAGGCGATTGAAAAGACTGAAAAGGAGTTCGCCATCTATCGCAAACGCGAAATGAATTTACTTGAAAGTGATTTTGATAGAGAAATCAAGAAATTAAGAGACAATAATGGCAATAGTTCAAAGTAAATCACTACCTTTGCACCAAGAAATCATCCGCTGCAACGATGCGCGAAACGCAGAAGTCCAACGGTGGAGCAATCGGAGGAGTTTGCTGTCAAGCTGATTCTGAAAGTGATGATATACAGCCACTTGTGGATTAATCACGATTCCTGGTGGCACCACTTTTTAAGAAAGCAAAACGATGTAAATCCCTGAATTTCAAAGAAGTTCAGGGATTTTTCTTTTCCAAGAGTAAGCAAAATTAGTGGGATTGAAGCAAACTATACGTCCTTATTCAAGGGACTGTTTTCAAAAGCCCGGAATGTTCCACTTTGAGGTGTTTACTTCATTCTTTTACAGTACGTTGCACTATTTTACATAACAGGGTTCTCGGTTCGATTTCCTAACTTTGTATCATTAAAAATTGAGCCGTATGGAAAGAAAAAGATTCAGCGTGTTATTCTTCATCAAGCGTAGCAAACTGTTAAAAAACGGGGAAGCCCCCGTGCGTGTGCGTGTCACTTATGACCGCCTATACGTGGAACTTCAACTAAAACGGAACGTAAAAGTCCCACTTTGGTCGCAGGAAAAAGAGAAATCGACAGGCAAAGACCGAAATTCTGTCGAACTTAACCATTACATTGACGCCCTGCGTGTGAAATTCTATCAGATTTACCAAGACTTGGAACTGGAGGGAAAGATTATCTCCGCACGTGCCATAGTGAACCGCTATCAGGGAAAGGACGAGACTTTCAAGACATTATGCAATGTGTTCAAGGAGCATAATGACAACTGCCGGAAGTTAATCGGGACGGACTATGCCGATATTACCGTAAGACGTTACGATAATTGCCTTAAATATCTCATGGAACTGGTTAAACGGGACTACAAGGTAGATGATATGCTACTACGTGAGGTAAACGGGGAACTGGTGCGTAAATTCGATTTGTACCTAAAGACGGAGAAACATTGCGCACAAAACACCGTTATCCGGTACATGAAATGCTTCAAGAAAGTGATAAACCTTGCCATTGCCAACGAGTGGCTGACAAAGAACCCGTTTGCCGGAATCAAGTTTCACGAGGTGGAGGTAAACAAACAGTTCCTAAGCCAAGCCGAGATAAACCGGATATGGCAGAAAGAGTTCAGGATTGAACGGCTGGAACTGGTACGGGATGTTTTTATCTTCTGCGTATATACCGGGCTGGCATTCATAGACGTGTATAACTTGCGCCCCGAACACGTTTCAGAGGACAGCAACGGCAACCTGTGGATAGTGAAACCCCGTGAAAAAACAAACAACCTTTGTAACATCCCGCTTTTGAGCATTCCCAAACAGATACTTGAAAAATATAAGGATAACCCCTACTGCATGGATAAAGGAACTTTGTTGCCCGTTCCCTGCAATCAGAAGATGAACAGTTACCTGAAAGAGATTGCCGACCTGTGCGGAATCAAAAAGAACCTGACCACGCATACAGCAAGACATTTTAAATCTCATTCTTCATTGAAAATGAATACCTTGCAAGAACTTATTTCTTGATAGGTAACGATTTAGAAACAAGCAAAGCTCTATATTCCGCTTCATTTTGCATTAACTCAAAAGAACGCTTTCTCATTTGCAAAATTATATAGAAAAATCGAGTTTTTCTACACCGGCACAATAAAAACCGAGGCCAACCCTGAAACTCTGCTTCAT